>JAAZCB010000115.1 GCA_012513545.1 Clostridiaceae bacterium | reverse complement strand
GGCTCTTCAAAAGAACTTGTTATTAATGCACCTGTCAATACAGCAGGAAAAAAGGTGGAGATGCGCATTACAAACGGGAAGTCGGTGGTAAAATCATTTGATTATAACTTTAAAAAGATTATTTCTCCCGAGTCACCTGTTATAGGTGTATTGAGTGAAGATAAATTGGGCTTGAGGATCCTTAATGGACTTAAGCTCACGGAAAATTTTGATTCCATGCATCCCGAAGAAGCCAGGAAGATTAAAATGATGATTGCTGCAGGAAAACAGTATGATATGGCGGAAAGACCGGTAGAGGTCATTTCGCTTGGAAAGGACAATTTTCCCGTTGACTTGAGGAACTTATCAACCTTTGACTATATAATTATTTCAGATTATGACACATCTGTTTTATCGGATAAGCAAAAAGAAGCTCTCGAACAATGGGTTGAGGGAGGAAAAGTACTTATTCTCGGGACCGGAGCAAATGGAAGGAAGGTTTACAAAGGGCTTGGAGACAAACTGAAGCCTTTGGCGATAGAGGATGAGAGAAGCATTCCGGTGCCGCCGGAACTTGAGGCATATGTAGAAAAAAAGGCACCTTCAGGTGAGATAACTATATCAACCGGTAATATAGGAGATGGAGAAGTCATAATAGGGAACGAGACCAATCCTCTGGCTGTATTATACAAAAGGGGAGCAGGAAAGATACTTTACCTCTCCTTTGATCCGACAATGAGCCCGATTGCGGGGTGGGACAATGCTGAGGAAATGTGGAAGAAATTACTGTCTCAGGACTCAGCTGTCATAGACCCAAATTCTGTTTATTATCCGGGCAAGGGTTATTATGCTATGCCTCAATACTATGGGAATGAAGTTGTTAATCAGGTTCACGAAACACAGACGCCACCTGTTAATACTTTGATGGTTGTTATAGCCTTTTATATATTAATAGCAGGACCCGTCCTTTATATTTTTCTTAAAATTAAGGATAAAAGGGATTGGAATTGGTTGATTATTCCGGCACTTGCTTTCGTGTTTATGGGTGTTATTTATTTTGCAGGCTTTAAAACCAGATATGATACTGCCGTATTCAACAAGTTCTCTATTATTAATCTGGAACAGTCTTCGAAAAATGCCCGAATACAAACAAGTATAGGTGCTTTCAACAACCGCCGTGAGGTTATGAAGCTCGAATATCCCGAAGATCATGACATTACTGTATCTCCGAATATGAATAATTATTATTACCGGGGAGAACAGGATTACGAGAAAGTTCCTGTGGTCTCAAAGGTTTTATTGAGCAACCCCTTGATTCATGAGCAGTATAAAGTGGCTATGTGGGAGCCTGTATATATTTCGATGGAAAAAGATGAAAAGTTTGATGGAGACTTTTTTACTTCAATTGACATTAGGGAAAACAAGTTGACAGCGGTTATAAAGAATAGTACGGGCTTTACTTTTGAGGATTCATTTATGAGGCTGGGCAATAATTTTATTGATATTGGAAATATACTTCCTGGAGAAGAGAAAAAGCTTGAAGTTATGATTGATGATAGTACAAAAGTGAAAAATAGCTATGATGCATTTATGCAAGCTCGTTATCCGGAAATATATAACCCTATGGGCCCTAACAGGTCAAAGGCATGGATTGAACAGAACAGGAAGATGATGATTTTTAATCAGCTCAACATGTATGATCAGTTTTATCTTAATCAGCTCATTGCAGGAAGCCCGAAAATTTATTTCTATGCTTTAAACTTTGACAGTATTGAGGATGATATAAAAGTCAATGATAGAAAGCCAAAGACCTATAATACAAACCTTATAGTATGCTCGCAGGACTTGATTTTCGAAAAAGGTAAAACGGTAGAGATTCCTGCAGGGATTATAAGTTCAGTTGTGGAGAACGCTCAAGTCGAGTTTGAAGGTCCTAACGCTGATGCTGTCAGGATTTACGAGAGCGGAGACATTTCATTTAAATTTACTTTACCGGAAAATATTCAAGTCAATAGTTTTGAAGTAGACTGGCCGCTTGATAAACCTTTTTATGGTGAAGTCTCAACAGGGGAAAAGAAGTTTTACATTTATAATAACCAGTCCGGTGCATGGGAAGAATTCACAGGTGAGTTTAAACCATCAGGTAAGTCTGACTCGTATGTGAACAGTAAAAATGAGATAATATTGAAGGCAACTGTTACCCTTGACATGATGACAAAACCCGTGGATTTTGTAACAAAGCCTCAGATTCAGTTTAGTGGGGTGGTGAAATAATGCTGGTCATTGAAAATCTCGTTAAAAAATATGGAAAATTTAAAGCAGTCGACAATTTGTCGCTTGAGATAGGGAAAAGCCATATATATGGCTTTGTAGGTGCGAATGGAGCAGGAAAAACTACTACTATGAAAATTGTTTCAGGGCTGTTAAGACCAACAGCTGGCAGAGTTATAGTAGATGGTCTGGATATAAGTGCCAAGCCAGTAGAGTATAAGAAAAAGATAGGATACATGCCTGACTTTTTTGGAGTATACGATGACCTGAAGGTAACGGAATACATGGAATTTTATTCAGGAGTATATGGAGTACCGGGTATTGAGCGTGCTAAAATAACAGATCAGCTTTTAGAGCTTGTCAATCTTACAGAGAAAAAAGAAGCTTATGTTGACAGCCTCTCAAGAGGTATGAAGCAAAGATTGTGTCTGGCCAGAAGCCTTATTCATAATCCTGAGCTTCTTATACTTGATGAGCCTGCGTCAGGCCTTGATCCAAGAGCAAGGGTTGAAATGAAAGAAATTTTAAAGGAACTTAAGGATATGGGTAAAACAATACTCATAAGTTCACATATTCTGCCTGAGCTTGCTGAACTGTGTACATCAATTGGGATAACTGAACATGGTAAAATGGTAGTGAGTGGAACGGTTGAAGAAATAATGCAGAAGGTAGCGCACAAAAAGAGCTTGAAAGTAAGGGTTATGGGAGATATGGAACCGGCGGTCAAGCTTCTTAAGGAGCAGACGACCGTAGGGACGGTTAGTATACACAATGATTATATTGATGCGGACTTTACAGGCACAAATGAGGACATGGTTCAGATCCTCAAGACTGCTGTTTCTACAGGGATACCTGTGGTCTCATTTACCGAAACGGATAAAAATCTGGAATCGGTGTTTATGCATCTAATTGTAGAAGGGGGAGATAAGGATGCAGGTTAATCCAATTATTGACAAGGATTTAAAGACAAAGATGAGGGGATGGAAAGCTCCTACTCTTGTAAGTGTTTATCTGGGTTTTCTGCTCCTGGTTGTTTTTCTTTTCTTTTTTTTCAATAACAACCAGCAGATGTACAACTACGGATACAGTAATTTCAGCCCGAGAATAGCTATAAATGCTTTTAACACACTTGCGCTGATTCAACTGATAATGCTGCTGTTTATAACACCTGCATTGACCGGAGGAGCAATTAGCGGCGAAAGGGAAAGACAGACTCTTGATCTGCTGTTGTGTACCAGTTTTTCACCGTTTAAAATAGTAATAGGAAAAATATTTGTGTCAATAGCACATATACTGCTATTAATCACAGCATCCCTGCCTATTATATCAATTGTTTTTCTGTATGGCGGGGTGAGTCTCACGGACATACTTCTGCTATTTTTGTTTTTTATTGCTACTGCTTTTATGCTTGGAAGTCTGGGTGTTTTTTATTCAACAATTTTTAAAAAGACAATAGTTGCAATAATTGTGACATACCTGACTATATTGATAATTACTGCAGGCACGGTGATTGTAATGTTATTGTGGAGGGAATGGGTTAATACCTGGTTTAACACGTCCATGTACATCCGTTATGAGCCTACCTACAAAGAAATGGCATCCTTTTTGTTTCCGAATCCATTTTTTGGATTTGGTTCGGTTATAGAAGGTACTGCTACAAACAACTCCTTTTTTGGTACGTTTGTTGGTCTTGCCAATGGAACAATATTTGCACAAAACAATGGAGAAGTAGTGGTTAAGTCATGGATGCTGAATATTCTTTTTGATGTGGTTATGTCAGCCATACTGATATTTTTCAGTACAAAAAGGATTAAGCCTGCAAAATAGCTTAGAAATGAACGTCAATGCGTTTTATGGTAGAATTTGTATACAAGGCAAAAGGATTATTATGGAGAATATGGCAGGTGATTAGTTATGAATATTAAGGAAATTTTATATGCTCTGAGACCTTTAAGAAGAAGGATGCATTTTAACAATGCTCTGGTTCTGTTTGCATATGCTTTAATTGCAGCAGGGGTGTTTGCTCTTGTGTTGTCCATATTTGCGATGTTTCTTCCGGTTCCTTTGTTACTTGATAAACTGGTGGCGATATATGGTTCCTTTGTTCTGCTGTCTGTTCTTGTGTCCTTTTTCATAAGACCGGGTATAATGAAGACAATAAGAACAGGAGATTCCCTTGGGCTTAAGGAGAGGCTTATTACTGCTTATTATCTGAAGGAGGATTCTTCGCCTGTTGCATCCCTGCAAAGGCAGGATGCATTAAATGTAACGAGAAAAGCGGATTTCAGACTTCTATATCCTGTTAGACTTCCGGCTTACCGGTTTCTTTGCGCGTTTGTAATAATGCTCATGGTGGCGGTAACTTTTGTAATTCCTACAGGAGCAAAGGATAAGGCTGTGATTGCAGGAAATGTCCTGAAGGAAATGAAAAAGCAGGCAGAGAAGCTTGAATTGGAAAAGAAAGAGCTCAATAAAAGTTCAAAAGTATCTGCGGATAAACTCAGAGAGTTAAATAAAAAAGTTGAGGAGCTATTGAAGGAACTAAACAAATCAAAAAACGCAGAAGACGCTGTTAAAGCACTCTCAAAAGCAAAGCATGAGCTTGACAAGCTAAAGCTTTCCGAAGCTGACCTTGAACTATTAAAGCTGGCTGAGAAGCTTGCCGGTAATCAGCTTACAAAAGACTTGGGAGATGCATTAAAAGAAGGAAACAAGAGTAACCTGGAGGAGAAGCTTCAGGAGCTCAAAGAAAATCTTGAAAATGCCAGCAACAAGGATAAAAATGAATTGGCAAAGGAGCTTAAAGAAGCGTCCTCAGGGATGGAGAATGAGGATTTGAAGGAGAGCCTTTCAGATTTGTCTGAAACCCTGGAGAATGGTGATATAACACCGATTGAAAGTAATCTTCAGGCTTTATCTGATGCTTTGTCAAAAACGAACAATAGCTCGGGCAGTCCGGCTTCAGGCCAACAGGCCATTAATCAGATATCACAGGCTATAAGTGAGGCAAGACACCAGATTTCCAAAAGTTCGGGTATCAACCGAATGTTTTCACCAAGCAGTTCTCAAGGCTCATCGGGAGGGGAGAGCGGCGCACAGCAGGGAAATGAAGGTGGCTCTGCAGATGAAAGCAGTCAGGGAAGCGGATCGCAAGCGAATAATGGAAGCGAATCAAACGCGGGTGGTCAGGGTAATTCAGGCAACAGCAGCCAGGGAGGTCAGTCAGGCCAGGGGGCTGGACAGAGTGGTCAAGGTCAGGGAGGAAATGGCGTTGGAGACGGCACCTCAAATCGGGATGCAGGATACAGCGGTCCGGAGTCGGGTGGTGGCTCAAGAGCTCCGGGTGAGAAAAAGACTGCCAACTATGAACGTATTTATGTTCCTGACAGAATAGGCGGTGATTCGGAAGCGTCACAGGTTAAGGGACAAAAAGGAAGCGGCGGACAAAGCCAGTATTCCGAAGCAGACAGTGTTCCTTTTGAGAGCGGAGGGAGCTTGCCGTATAACGAAGTTTTTGAAGAGTACAGGGACGAAGCAATGTCAGGTCTTATGGATGCTCCTGTACCGCCGGGCATGAAAGATATAGTCAGGGACTATTTTTCTACTTTGGAGTAGGATAAATAAATGATAATTGCGTGATTTATTAAGGAGGAAGAATATGGAGGTCAATGAAACCGATATCAGAAAGGTTATAGATACAGTTGCAAAGATAGAGCATGAAGTTGCAAAACACATGGTTGGACAGAAGGAGCTGATAAGACAGGTACTGATAGCAATTCTTGCAGGTGGAAATGTACTTCTTGAAGGAGTGCCGGGACTCGGAAAAACAAGATTGGTTAAGACCCTGGGAAAGGTTTTAAGCCTCCAGTTTTCAAGGATTCAGTTTACTCCTGACCTTATGCCCGCAGATGTTGTCGGAACCAATATAATAACAAAGTCTGAAGAAGGCAGCGGAAGCTTTAAGTTTCAGGCGGGTCCCGTCTTCAGCAACATTGTACTCGCTGATGAAATTAACAGGGCAACCCCAAAGACTCAGAGCGCACTTTTAGAAGCGATGCAGGAAAAAACCGTAACTGTGGGTAACACAACCTATGACCTGCCCCAGCCGTTTTTTGTTCTTGCAACGCAGAATCCTATAGAAATGGAAGGCACCTATCCACTCCCGGAAGCACAGATGGACAGGTTTTTATTAAAACTCGATGTTCCGTTCCCGTCCCTTGAGGACTTGATGGAGATTGTTACAATGACGACCTCAAAAGAGGAAGAAGAGCTTTTGAAGGTAACAACAGGTGAAGAGATTCTGGAAATAAGAAAAATAACAAGAGAAATACCAATTGCAAAATCTGTACAGGAGTTTGCCGTAAAGCTTGTTCTTGCAACTCATACTCAAAGTGGTTATTGCCCGGAGAAGGCCAAAAAATATATACGCTTTGGAGCAAGCCCGAGAGGTGCACAGGCAATAATCTCTACTGCCAAGATAAGGGCTGTGCTCGAAGGAAGGTACAATGTAGCATTTGAAGATATAAAGTACGTGGCCTATCCAGCTCTGAGACACAGATTCTTCCTCAATTTTGAAGGGGCGTCTGAGGGAATTACCACAGACAACATGATAGGTGAAATCATAAAAAGCATTGAAATGTAGAAAATACAGTAATTTGATCCGAGAGGTAGAATATTGTGAAAAGTCAGATATTCGACAGTGATTTTTTAAGAAAGCTTGAGAAGCTGGTTATATCATCGAGAATGACTATTGCCGATGGCGCATCCGGTAACAGGAAGTCCAGGGCCAAGGGAAGTTCTGTTGAATTCTCCGACTACAGGGAGTATTCAATCGGCGATGATTTTAAAAGAATTGACTGGAATGCTTATGGACGTTTCGAAAAGCTGTTTATAAAGCTTTTTATGGAGGAAAGGGAAGCTCCTGTCCATATATTTCTAGATACAAGCAAGTCCATGGACTGGGGCGAACCTAACAAAAGTATTGCATCAAGAAGGCTCGCTGCTGCCCTTTCTTATATAAGTCTTTCCAATTATGACAGGTTATCCCTGGTGTTTTTGAGTAATGCAGTTGAGTCTTTTAATAAAGCTCTGCGGGGGAGGAACTCCTTCGGGGAGGTGTTAAATCTTATGGAAGGGCTTAAATATACCGGACAGACGGATATTTACAACACAATATCAAAGTTTGACTTTAAAGCCGGAAGAGGTATTTCAGTAGTAATATCGGATTTTTTTACAAAAGGTAATATTAAGGATATGATTAGCTATCTTAAGTTCAGAAAGCAGGAAGTTTACATTTGCCATGTGCTTTCTCCGCAGGAAATGAAACCGGACATAAGCTTAAGCTTAAGGCTTGTGGACTCGGAAACGGGGGAATTTAAGGATATTACTGCCTCGCCCTCTCTCATTAAAACTTATACCAGAGTTCTGGAGAGGTTTCTTAGGGAAACGGAAGAGGTCTGCAATAACTACGGAGTGCATTACATTCTGTCAGAGACATCATTACCGGTAGAACAAATGATAAAAATGGTGGTGAACAGGGTATGACTTTTTACTCACCATGGGCGTTTTTGGCTTTAGCTGCTGTTCCCGTCATAATAATATTATACCTTTTGAAGCAGCGGCATCAGGACTTTACCGTATCAAGTCTTTTCCTCTGGGAAGAGGCATTAAGAGACCTTGAGGCAAATGCTCCATGGCAGAAACTTAGAAAAAATTTATTAATGCTGCTACAAATACTTGCAGTTATTCTTTTGGCGTTTGCTCTTGCAAAGCCTTTTTTGAATTCTCTTGGGGGCGAAAAGGGAAACGTAATTGTCATAATAGACACTTCGCTCAGCATGCAGGCTGAAGATGTCGGAAAAAGCAGATTCGATGAGGCGAAGGCTCAGGCGGCTGAGTTAATATCAAATCTAAAACCCGGGATAAAAGTGACCCTTGTCAATATGGGGAGAAATGCTCTTATCCTCGAAAATTTAAGCAGTAATAAAAACAGCCTTTTGTCAAAGCTTGACAGTCTTAGAGTTACAAATGGTACTTCCAATGAAGAGGATGTAAAAAACCTTGTTGTGTCTTTGATAAAGCAACAGCCCGGGGCACAGGTGGTAGTTTTTTCTGACCATGAGTTCGACATCCCCGGAGTTTTAGAGGATATTTCGAATATATCCAATAACGGTGACAACTATGCGGTTACTTTGATCTCATACTCGAGAGGTGCTAAGGGACTTACAGTGCTTGGCAGGGTTTCTAATTTCAGTGCTTCGGATGCAACTGTGCCTGTTAGCCTTTATGTTGATGGAATTGTGTTTGATGCAAGGAACGTGGATATTGAAAAGGGAGGAACCTCAAATATCTATTGGAATGATATACCTGACAATATTAAACTTCTGGAAGTCCGTATTGACAGGGAAGATTCCTTGAAAATTGATAATAGTGCCTGGAGCGCTGTCAATCCTTCAAACATTCACAAAGCTTTGCTTGTAACAGAAAGCAATGTTTTTATCGAAAAGGTTATTTCATTGACTAACGGAATAGAGCTTTTTAAAGCAGGTATTGATGATATTGAGGATGTGAAGGGATACCAGCTCTATATTTATGACGGCTTCATTCCCGAGAAGCTTCCGGACGACGGCAATGTAATGATACTGAATCCTGCAGAAAACAGCTTGTTTGAAATTGAGAAGGAAGTGGAAAATCCTCAGGTTGAGGATTTTGATGATGAGATATTCCAATATGTAAAAGACTTTGATTTTTCAATAGGCAAAACAAAGATATTAAACATACCCGTGTGGGGTAAGGAAATACTAAGGTTCAAAGAGGGTACAGGAGCTTTTGCCGGACAGTATCAAAACCGTAGGGTACTTGTAGCGGGTTTTGATATTCATAATACTGATATGCCTCTTACTCCTGCATTTCCCATATTTATGACCAACACTCTCAACTGGCTGCTTCCTTCAACGGTAAGGAATGTGGAAAGTGTATATTCCGGGGATGGAATCAGCTTTAATCTTGATCCTAAGGCGCAGGAAGCATATGTTACTACTCCAACCGGCAGGAACATAAAGATTGCACCGCCATTTCCAGCGATGGTCTTTGATGATACAGGTGAAGCAGGCTTGTATACGCTAAGTCAGAAAACGGAAGATGGAAATAAGAATTTCTATTTTTCAGTAAATGTTCCCTCCGGTATTGAATCAGACCTTATAAACAGTACCGGTAATAATACTCAGGCGGAGAATCCGATTGAAGGAAGTCCGCAGAAACCTCTGAATACTGGAATGAATTTACAGGGTATATTTCTTTGGATTATACTGCTGGTTTTATTAATAGAATGGTGGGTTTACTCAAATGGCATTTAACTTTAATTATCCGTTATTACTAATATTGATACCTGTTATTGCGCTTTTTATGTTCTTTACGTCAAAAAGTCTCAAAAGGCTGGTAAAGTGGAGAAGAAGAACAATGCTGGTTCTAAGAGCGCTGATTTTCCTATTGGTAGTTTTATGTCTTGCAGGCTTTGGCATCAAAAAAACGTCCGATAAAATAACCACTGTATTTCTGGTTGATGGCTCGGACAGTATGGCAGGATCTATAACACGGGGTGAAGAATTCCTTAAAGAGGCATTGAAATTTAAAAAGCGCTATGACAAGGTTGCAGTAGTTAATTTTGGGGAGAACTCCATGGTTGAGTTCACTCCCTCGGAGGATATTAATTTCTTGTCCCTGCAGACAAAAATAAACAGCACCTTTACTAATATTGAACAGGCTTTAACATATGCCGCGTCCCTTATTCCCTCAGAAGACAGGAAAAGAATTGTTCTTGTTACCGATGGAAGACAGAATGCAGGCGATGCTTTAAAAAGTGCAAAGGTACTGAAAAGTCAGGGTATAACGCTGGATATATTTCCAGTTGTAAATACTCATCAGGAGGATGTACAGATTAAGGAGATAAAAGTTCCCGATACTTTAAGGCTTAAGGAGAAATTTGAGATTTCAGTAAAGCTTCAGAGCAACATTAAGACTAAAGCCAGGCTTAAGCTTTACAG
>JAAZCB010001402.1 GCA_012513545.1 Clostridiaceae bacterium | reverse complement strand
TATTTGAATCAATAATATCCCTATAATACATCCATTGATTTATTATATCATCATCGTCCTCATATGAGACTGTAGAGTTTGCCGTGAATGTGACATTTCCTATTTTATAAGAAACTCCGACTGTGAATGACACTTTCATACCTCAATCTGTCTCAACCATAAACATATGATTTGTAATTTGTTCTTCACGCCAATCATCATTTAAAACACGATTTAGAGTAACCCAGTTCCCCTTTCTTGCATCCTCACGAGATATTACAAATAATATCAAATTTTGTCCCACTGCATATCCAGTTAATGGAGGTATAGAAACCGTCATTTTGATATTATTTGCACCTTGAAATAAGTTATCATATTGTTTTGTTAATCTTATTTGATCCAAAATCCAAGGATGTGCATCACCTGATTTGGTTAAGATATTGGAATAACTTAAAGATTGTTCTCTGATTGATAATATTGTTTCATACGACAAACTGCTACTATTTATAATCCAAACAGGATTATCATAAGCATAATCATCATCAACAAAAACTCTCTTTTTAACTATTACTCCATTCTCTGACTCAGTTAATTGATAACCCCAATTCCAATCTTGTTCTTTATACTCTGGCTGATAGGTAATCGTAGGTAATGTTTTTCCATCCCACCTGGCAGAATATGGCCAATAAATCTGAATCATATCATCATTTGCTAATGCGATCGAGAAGATATCATCAGATTTTGTTTGAATGTTATAATAACTAATTTTTTCGCTAAGGATTGGTGCTAATGACTGGCTATTTATTTTTGTCGTAGAAACTACTTCTTTAAAAAGCAAACATTCATCAGAACCATCTTTAAGTGATTTAGTTACAGCCTTGTTAACTTCTTCACATATTTCTATGTCTATACCTAAATTAATCATAGTTTCAGCTATTGACTCATACGTTGGAGTAGGTACTACCTCTTGGATAGTATCTATTTCTGAATAATCTGAGCATGCAATAGTTACTGATATACATAACAGTAATGTAAATAGTTTTTTGAAAAGTTTCATAATAATAAATGTTAATAAATTTAGTTTTTTATAATAAAATGTATCTATATATAATATAATTCTGAATCTATTATACCTTAAATGATCCTTCAGACATATCTATAAATATCGATATTTATTCTTTTTGTCCATTCTCTGTGATTAAGTTCACGAACTTGGCGACCGCTTCCTTCATCTAAACTTCAGGCAAAAAGGTAGATACTGTTTTAATATTTTAACAATAAATTAAGTAAGTAATTGAACTTGAGACAAATAACCCCTTTCAAAATTTCCAAAACGGTTGCAAATGTAGTTATTATTATCGAATTGACAAATATTTGTTCCAAATCTTACTTTTTGGGAGCATCAGCAAGTACCGCAACGATAAAATTCCAGCATTTTTCCACAGAAGGGATATGTACCCTCTAGTCAGGAGAGTGAGAAGGACATATAGTCGGACCGCAGGAGATCATATCCTAGTTGGGTATTTACCCCCGAGGATACCGCACTTAAGACCTGCGTGGATAGTTCTTACATCTTTAGATTGACTTCAATATGATCATCCATTAAAATGCTCGAATTATTGATAACGCTATAGGTCGGTTTGTACAATTAATTGGTTGGTTTTATTCCGGCGTGTTTCCTGCAAACCAAAAGGAGGTGACATTAAAGTCTGTTGGACTTTTTAGTCACCCCCTTGTTTTAATTTGGCGCACTTTATGCAAAAAAAAGAGACCGACTAAAATCCTTTTTAGTCGGCCTCTTTTTAGGTGGGTCGCTTTGCTCTTATCTAAAGCCAATGTCTGTATAAAATTTACAGGTTAGCACTTCTTCTTTGTAGGGAACCGGGGCGTTGGGGTTGCTGACTTTATCTTCAAGCCATTGTAAATAATATACAACCCTAACGGG
>JAAZCB010001401.1 GCA_012513545.1 Clostridiaceae bacterium | reverse complement strand
GGTTATAAACGGCTGATATTATTTATGTGGAAAATTATTCAAATTAAACAATTAATATTTAAAGAAATTTTGAGAAAACGTGAGAAAATCTAACTTAATAGTGTCCAGTTTTTCGAGAAAAGCCCATACTTCAATTACATCAAAATTGTATATACCTTTTATGATACCCAGGTTTTTATATGAATGGTTCATATCAGAAAGTTTAACATCAACAATCCAAGCTGCAATCTTGTATTTGCCGTCTGGCATGTTTATGTGGGTGTATACTTTTATGTTCGCAGGATTAATTCTAATAGTCACTGTTGTTTTTTCAGTTATTTTATAGAGATTCTGGTCGTTTTTAATGTATTCTCTGTATTTGTAGTTGTCCTTGCTTCCAACTGTCCCAGACTCCTCATATCCCTCAAGTATTTCCTTTAGGTATTCATGAGTAAAGCCATCGCTTTTCTCGCTGTGTTTTATTTCCTCAACAGCTATCGGATAGCTTGTTTTCTCAACCTCTAGCATTTTTACTCCATCAACGCCGGTGGGATCTTTTGTTGTCAATGCTGCAGGTTGTCTTGCATAGCTTTTCCACTTTTATAAATAGGTTCATTTTGTATATTTACAAGTTCCTTTTTGCTATTTATATACATCAAATCAGACTCATAGCAGAATGAATCTGTAACAGCATTTACAAGGTCTTTGTGATCTTTAGTTTCGGTCTGTGTTGTCTTATATGTGACGGTCTCAACTGTAAATGTATAGGTACCTGTTGGATTGAAATAATACCCTGCTTTTATTGGATAATCTATATTTTTTAGTTTTATATCTGATGAAAATACGGCCTTGTCGTATTCAGACTTTCTGTAATCCATTTTCCTCGCAGCTTCACGACTTCTCGTGTAATCCTTTTTCATGGTACTTGAAGCAGCCCATTTAATTGTTCCACTATTCTGCTGTGTGAAAGTCCTTTGATATCTTCCCGGCACTGTTGTCCATCCATATAGCGAGTTGTCTGTATCCTCATGACACATCCAGCGTACTACATCGAACTTATATGGTTCGCTTGTCCAAAATAAGTTTTTCTGCAAATAATTTCCTCCATTGTTGTCAATTTTGTTTTTAAAGGTTTTTGCTGGTATTGATAACTTACCGTTATAGATTTTAGTTGTTATGGTACTCTTATCTGTACCTGAATTAAAGTCAGCACTGGTTGTTTTTGTCTCTGTTTCATTGTATGGAGTTCCATCCTCCTTGATTTTAGGAACAGTATATTGATAATGTGCATATGCAGTACCACCAAAAGTTATTTTCCCAATAGCTGTCTTTAAAGTCGGACCATCTAACCATTTGCTTTGTATAGGATTGTCATAGTTTTTTGTGCTTAAATCATATGTTGCATCTTTTCTATTTATTGTTGTGTTTATTACAGGATATTTTGTTATTGTACCTGCTGATTCATTTACAGCAAGGACTTTATCCTCAAATCCCTTAAATAAATCAGTAGATTCATTGTAGATATTTAACCCTCCCCATGCATCTCCAGACAAACTTCCTTTCGGTGCTGATAGTCTTGCAGTTATAGCCTTGCCATCAGCTAATGGAAATCTGACTTTTTTGCTCAATACGTTATAGTCGAGATTAAAATCACCCTCTGTGTTGATTAACACTGCAGATGTTATGACACTCTCCAGCACATTATTTTCAAGTTCTGTCTCTGGAGGGTTTGTTCCGTCCTTGTTTATCTCAAACTTTATATTCACATCACTATCAGGCATATTGAAGGAGGCATACAAAATTCCTTCACCTTTTGCTGGTATTTTTCCGATATTGCCTTCACCTATATTTGCATGTCCAGTGAAAGTAACTGCTACTCTTTTTCCATCCTTCTTTGTAATTTCCCATTTAAAAGGCACATTTGTTAGTTCTGTATCATAGGTTGATTTAATATTTACCCCTACTAAAACTTTATCACCCTCTGCAACACTTGATGGTGGCTCTTCAAATTGTGCACTGATGTCGTTGTACATTATTGATTCTGTTTTATACTCTTTGGCACCACACTCGCCTCTAGTGGCCCAGTATCCTTTACCTCTAGTACATGACCTTTCGTATTTTGCATATCCTTCTTCAGTTGCTGTCGCTTGCTTTGTTTCTATTAGTTTCCATTCGCTCCATGTATGATTGTTGGGGTCATATGAATCTTCGGGAAATTGGTGGTATGTAATGCATCCTCTTCCTTCTTGAACTTCGTCACCATTTTTATATATTTTGTACTCATTCCATTCATCATGTGCTACATGCTGACAAGTGGCTTCCCATAGTTTATAAAATCTATGAACTACAAAATGACCATCTTCTATTCTTACAATTCGTTGTGTTCCAATAGGATCATTTCTATATTTTTCTACTTCGCTTTCAGATGTGATAACTTTTATAGTAGGGTCTTTTCTTTCAAATATAATAGGTTCATTCGGTTCAATATCTTCTACATAATCAGCATAAGATAACGGACAATATAAACAAGAATATATGTAACTAAGTATAAATATAAATGTAAAAGTTATAAATCTTCCTCTTTTACTCATATGATATTGATACCGCCCTCTCTTTTAATAAGCTTCCCTTCTCAAAAATCGCTCACTTGTTTTAGGGCTTTCAGAAATATTATCAAAATACCAGTTACCATTTTCTTTTACAACCAATTCACATCCATAAGAATATGCTTCTAATTTATCAGGGTACTTGTTGTTATCGAACAAACCACAAAACACTTTATAATGTGTTTTGTCATAATCAGTAATTAAACATAAAATTTCAAAATCACTATCCTTAGAATATCCCGTTCTTTCTTTTGCAAATTTAACAGCACTACTTATGTACATATAACTTGGATTATTGTATGGAAAATATTCTCCTTCTTTATATAAAGGAAAAACAATATCTTCATAAGTTTTTATTCCTTCCCTTGCTTTATATTCAGACGAAAGATAGTTGAATATATTTTTTTTATCACCCTTCAAGTCAAAATCATGCCACTCTCTAAATCTATCAGCTATAGCCTTTTTATCTGCATCAGTAAGTCCAACAGCAGGTTTAAGTGTAGGATACGGTGTAATTTTAGGTTCTGGTGTGCTAACAACTTCTGAAATATCAACATAAACCGTCTTAACTGCACCATCCCACCTTACAGTCGCACCGAATGCTTCAGCTACGTATCTAGCTGGCACAAATGTTCTCCCTTCTTGTAGTAGGGCAGCGGTATCCATCTGAAGCTTTTTACCATCGAGTTCATACTCTTTCTTGCCTACATAAAGAATCAACTTCTTGCTATTCTTCACAAAAGTTGCTTTCTGTGCTGTTCCATCCCATGATACTGTTGCACCAAGTTCCTCACCTATAAACCTTGCTGGTGTCTGTGTTCTTCCATTTGAAT
>JAAZCB010001400.1 GCA_012513545.1 Clostridiaceae bacterium | reverse complement strand
CTAGGTCCCAAATGCACCTGGAAGCCTACGCCGTCAATTGGAACGCCGTTACTCTTTAACTCTTTTACCATGTTATAGACACCCTCAAATTTTTCGGGTCTGGTTTCGAGGTCATAATCGTTGTAAATCAGTTTTGCACTCGGGTCAGCTTTTTTAGCAGCTATAAACGCATCTGCGATATACTGCTTGCCTTGTTGCTGTCCGAATACCGAAGCTCCATCCTGACCATTGGATCCGATTGCATTGATACGGTATGTTCCATCTCTATGAATCGCTTCATTAACAACGTCCCACACATAAATTTTACCCTTATAGTGATTACCGACGTTTTGTATGTAATTTTCCATCATGCTCTTGGTACCGTTTACCCAGCCCGGATTATATTTATGCCATACAAAAGCATGTCCATGCACCTTCATGTTATTAGCTTGGGCAAAACTTACAAGACTGTCGCCGCCACTGTAATTATACTGGTATTGACTTGGTGATATTGTACCGATTTTCATGTTGTTTTCACAGGTAACAATATCAAACTCTTTTTTAATCAGGTCCTGGTCACTCATGAAGTTCCCGGAAACTGCAGCACCAATATAAAATTCATGACCTTTAGCCCTTATTTTCTGTGCCAGATCACGAAGAGGCTCATCTGAACCAGGGCTGGAAGATGGCTGGGATGATGGCCATGAAGAAGGCTGCGTTGAAGGTTGAGAGGATGATCCTCCTCCTCCCATAACAATTTCCATCTTTGTCATTTCAGCTTTACCGCTGCTTTGGTATCCCTCTACAACCATAGACACTTCATACATCTTACCCATTTTCATTCCTTTGGTTTCCCACTGCTTGAAGTGTTCGCTTACACTTATGGTTCCGCTTGTCCTTTTTGAAGTACAGATACTCCAGTACTGCTGGAAAGTTGTATCTCCAACAATGGAAGGTCCGGTTCTGGAATTCGAATATACTTCATATGAACGTCCATCAACGGTAATAGTACCCTTCATAGGTATACCATTTCCCGGTGGCTTCCAGGTACCATAGCTATCTATGATGTAATATTCTACAAGAGGGTCTTGCGTCCACCCATAAACAGCCATGTACGAATTTCCATTAGGCTGGTAGTTACAAGCATAATTTAGTGTAATGCCGTTGTAATCCTGCCAAGCCTTGGTTGAGCCAAGTTTCTTTCCTGTACGGAATAATATATTATTGATATTACTCCATTGACAGCTGAACGTACCTCCGCCATTTAAGGTCATGGTACCATTCCCGTTATCCTTCCAGTACTCATAGTCGTAACCGTCAAAATTACCGGTTGAATTGGATGTGAGTGTCGGTCCCGCATATACGTTTACTGCAAATAAACTGAACAGGATGGTAAAACACACAAGCACTACCATCATTTTTTGTTTCATTCTGTGCTCCCCCTTCTTCCTTTAAATATCACATTTGCCATAATACTTAAAACCTCCTCTGTATGTAATTATATATATAATTATCTGCACCCTCTGCAGATACTTATAACAAAACAATGTAACTTCATCACCTGATTTCAAATCATTAAGCTCTCCGGGTATTATTTATTATCCTACTTAATTTTTATAGTACTAAGCAGGAGTTCATTTCCACTTTGTATTGTACAGCGTTTCAAAGGCTTTGCCTTCTGCAATAATCACTATCAGCATATTTAAACTGGTTATGATTCACTACCAAGTGCAATATTGCAACATTATGGAGTTAATTGAATAATCAAGTCTTGCCTGCTGTTTATTATTTATGATAAGAAGGTTATCAAATGCTGAGACGAAAAAAATATATATCAAAATTTTTGCTATAACCTACACGATATTATTTTTGAAAAACCTCCGCAATTCCCGCTTGCAGTCAAGGATTCTCAGGGTACCTGATACTAACCGCATACAAAATAAATTCCGTCATATTAATCTATCCCAAAGTATTAAAGGAACAATTATATCAGCATGAAATATAAATAGAAATATTGAGAATACTGCTATGAAGAGAATTGTAACTAATATTGATAATTTCTTACATCCCCCTTTATTTCACCCAAAGCATAAAACATATTCTTGTTATTAAAATTATATAAGTTAAATACTATATAATAAATTATATAACTTTAACAACAATAAAACAATACCCTTAAGTATGAGTTCTTTCCTCTTTAGAATGAAAAAAAAGCCCAAACAATTTGTTTTCAAAATAGTTTGGGCTTTTTCACATTATTCAGATGCTAAACTCAGTTTAAAGTATCCAAGCCAAGGATGACTCTCTTAAGCTTT
>JAAZCB010001399.1 GCA_012513545.1 Clostridiaceae bacterium | reverse complement strand
TGATAAACCAGTGCCTTTAGCCACTGCTGCACCTTGAGCCTTTATTGTTGTTGCATCAGGTGCTGCATTTGTACTTTCGTAAACAAGACAGTAGTATGTTCCTGATTCATCTGAATCGAAATCAATTGTTGCTGTTGTTTGTGATAATGAGTTTATAGTAAGTCCGGACACTGAAGGTACTGTCTCATCCGCATATCCTTGCCATTGAAGGAACGGATACCCATTGTTACATTCACTGTTCATACCCCATACATTACCGAAATCCCAACCAACATATGTTGACCTCAGATGCATTTCTGGAATTGTTTTACCTTCGCCACCTGATGAAGTTGTCATAGCTGAAGTTTCCGTATTCCAATAGCTGCTAAATACCTCATTAAGATTATTTTCTCCTATCAAACCACCAGTATACTCTCCACCAAAGACAGCACATAGTGAATAGGAATTTGATATATATAAAGGACTATCATTACGGTCATTTCTTCCTGTAATACCTCCAACATATGACGAACCTGAAATAGTACCAGATGCAAAAGAATCTATTATTATAGCCAGATTATATCCCACAATACCTCCAACACGATATGAAGTCCCGGTAACTGTGCCTGAGAATATCGAACCTGAGATAATCCCAAAATTTATACCTGCGATACCTCCAATATTAACATCTCCATTTATACTTCCTTCTACATAACAATTTTCTATACTTCCATAATTATCTCCTGCTATTATGCCAGATGTAATTTTTGCTGATATTGCCGCATTTATTAAATTGGTGTTCTTAACTAAACCATTTTTCTGTATATAACTAAATAATCCTGTGTCATCCTCTGTAAGTCTCTTTATTGTTAGGCTGGATATCGTATACCTTTGACCATCAAGAGAACCATACAAAGCATCTATTGGATCCCATCCTGCACCTGAGCTGTACACGCTTAAATCGATATTATTAATTAACTTAAAATGCTTGTCTGTACTGTATCTAATGTAACTCAGCTGATTAGCTGTACTTATCAAGTATGGATCTTCGAGTGTTCCTGTCCCACCTTCAAATGATGTAATTGGTTTTATTGTAACTTTGTATGTATCGACAGAGTAGTCAAAACTATCCTTTGCTCTAAATACTAATATTACATTATCTGAGTACATAGGAGTATACGAATAGTTCGTATTTATTATCTCGAATGCTGCTCCATTTATTGATACTGAATATGTTAGTACTCCTCCGTCAAGGTCTTCAAATATATTCGATAGATTAACTGTATATGTTGTCTTCACTTCTTTTGTCACTTCGGCAGGAACATTAACTATTCTGGCTGGAAGTGTATATCCTTCAGGCTGTGTAGTTAAATCTATCTCTCCTATATTTGATATATGTCCATCTTTATCTTCAACGATAAAGTAAGCTTTATATGCAGTATTTATCGTTAAGCCTGAAACGCTTACAGTATTCAATCCTGATACTGATAAACCAGTGCCTTTAGCCACTGCTGCACCTTGAGCCTTTATTGTTGTTGCATCAGGTGCTGCATTTGTACTTTCGTAAACAAGACAGTAGTATGTTCCTGATTCATCTGAATCGAAATCAATT
>JAAZCB010001398.1 GCA_012513545.1 Clostridiaceae bacterium | reverse complement strand
TAACCTCCCTCGGATCCATTATGCATCCACAAAGTGCTGTAGCAGCTGCAGTAGCTGGAGATCCTAAATAAATCTGAGCTTTATTGTTACCCATTCTACCCCTGAAATTCCGGTTAGTTGTAGAAAGCACCGATTCTCCATTTCCTGGCACGCCTCCTAGCGTTCCAACACATAGACTGCATCCTGGTGTTGAAAAAGTGGCTCCTGCTTCTATCAAATCTAAAAAATAACCTTTTTTGATGATTTCCTTTAGAACTAAACTAGATGCTGGACATATAATCATTCTTGTTCCTTTTGCTATTCGCTTTCCTTGCAGTATTTCAGCAGCAACAGCAATATCACTTAAACGTCCATTAGTGCAGCTACCAATGTAGACTAAGTCAATTTTTTGATGTTCAACTTCACTTATCAATTTTACATTATCAACTGTATGAGGACATGCAACAACTGGCTCAATTTGATTAGCTTCGAAATTCAATATTTTTGAATAAACTGCGTCATCATCTGGCATAAACGAATTATTTTTCAATGCTGGCAAGAAAACCCCACTTTTGCCACCCATTTCTACAGTCATATTACATATAGTAATTGCTTCATCTAAAGAAAAATGGGCAAAACCATTTCCTCCATATTCCAGCGCCATGTATGTAGCTCCATTACTTGTAAGATTACCTATAATCCACAAGATTACATCTTTCGCATAAACACCCTTTGGTAATTTGCCATTAAGGTTAATACGTATTGTCTCCGGCACACGAAGCCAGGTTTTACCAGTAAGCATTGTAGCTCCTAGGTCAGTAGAACCAACTCCTGTAGAAAATGCACCAACAGCACCATAGGAACATGTGTGGGAATCAGCTCCCAAAACAACATCACCTTCTCTGACCAATTTATTCTCTAGTATAACCTGATGGCAAACTCCATGATTTTGATCGAAAAAAATACATTTTTGCATATATGCAAACTGTCGTATTATCTGATGTAACTCGGCTATTTTTTCATTTGGACACGGGGTTGCATGGTCAAGTATAAACACTGTACTTTCCGGTTTTGCTAGATTTACTCCACCCATTTCATGAAAAGATTTGATTGCAATGGGTGCAGTTGTATCACTTGCCATAATAGTATCTACATCTGTTATTACATATTCATTAGCATGTACTACATGTCCAACCTTATTCCCAATTACTTTCTCTACAAAAGTGAATCCCATTCAGTCCTCCTAATCAATAGTATTTTTCTATATTTATATTTATAGTTTTCCTGTAAAATCTATGGAATCTTATATTATATTAGGGCAACCTATATCCCAATTTTTTTGATAATCTTTCACTCGAAGCTAAAAGATATTCAGCAAAACGTTTAATGTTTTCCTCATTAAAACTAAAAGATGGTCCAGAAATAGTTATTGCTGCAACTAATTTATTAGTATAATCATAAATAGGTACAGCTATTGATGCTGTAGTAGGATCAAACTCACCTATAGAAAAGCTATACCCTCTTTCACGAATTTTACTTAATTCATCATGTAAAAGTTTTTTATCCACGATTGTTCTCTCTGTAAACTTTGTCAACTCTATTTGTTCAAAAAACTGTTTTTGAAACTCTGAATCCGAATATGCCAGCAAAACTTTACCTGAACCACAATAGAGTGGCCTTAATGCGCCAAGATAAGAAAAACGTTTTACATATTGAAGTCCTTCTACTTGTTCAATACAAAGTCTTTCAAAACCACGTTTTACATATAAATTACATGTTTGTTCAGATTGTTTCACTAACAAATGCATTTCCGGAAGTGCTTCTTTAGCAATTGATGTGCATTCTTTAGCAACAGCACCAATCCTTATGGTTTCAAAACCAAGGTAATATAATGACGTTTCTAAATTTTGTTCTATTATATGTCTCTTTAACAGAGTATTTAATATTCTATGAGTAGTACTTTTTGGTAAATTTACAATGCTGCTTATTTCCGATAATGACAACTCACCTTTTTCAGTAGTAAAAGCCTTTAAAATGTCTATTGCTCTATCTATTGATCGAACTAATGATTCATCTATTACTTCTGAACTCATTTTTCTCTCCTTACAGATCTTTGCTCTTTTATCTATTCTATTCCGTCTGGCGGAATGCTGTTCCATATTTATATAATATCATACGGTCTCTCAAATGTCAATATAAATATTATAATTTTAATAAAATCTGATTCACGTGAATTGACAAAGTAAATGCAACCCCATGATTCAAATATATTTGCTTTTAGTCTTACAAACTTAAAGTTGCATTTGGTTATGCAATATATATTTATATTTATTTTTATTTATTGTATCTTTCCCATGGGTGCACGCTATTTGTTTTATGGAATCTCTATGTTAGAAAAATACAGAATTAAGGGCATACAAGGAGCTTTCTTGATTTTCGGCATGAGTGATGAAACATTCTATTATAACTATTGCCATGGTAGTGTTAGGAACCGTGATTACCCGTTTTCTTCCCTTCATATTGTTTCCTGCAGACAGACCGACGCCAAAGTATATTCAGTATTTAGGAAAGGCGCTTCCGCCGGCTTCCTTAGGACTGCTTGTAGTGTATAGTCTTAAGGATGTAAACATTCTTACGGGCAGTCATG
>JAAZCB010001397.1 GCA_012513545.1 Clostridiaceae bacterium | reverse complement strand
ATAAAAACAAAAAGATTGGCCTGCAACAGACAAACAACAGCCAATACATGCTCCGCTATCGCTCCGGGCTTCGCCACATTTGCTTCCGCAAAGCCTCCAGCAAACGTCATGTATCGGCGACACGTTAGTGGCCATGTTTGCCCTTGTGCGGAAAGGGAAATGATGCGCGCGGAAAAGGAAATAAGACCCACCGCGGAAAAAGAAGGGGAAAAAAAGAATATGGTAAAAAACATTCTGAATAATATTATGTTAGTGCCACAATGTAACATCAGTTGATAGTGAATCTTTTGTAAATTATGGAATAAATTAAAACTTCTTCAAAAATCTGTAATGTTCATAAATTATTCATAATTATTTATTCTGGAGTAGAAATTTAAATATGCGATTATTTCATAAATACTATTGTTTATTAACAATTTTCTTATCATGTTCAACTGAAAAGCCCACAAGCCCATTAAAGGTGCAAGAAATTCCTTCTAAGGATTTTTTCATTGAATTCACAACGTGGGACACTTCTAAGAATATTATTGATACTATATATTATGATACTTCACTTTCAGGCCCTTGGTCTGCTGGTGCCACAAAATACTTTGACATAAATGATTCAATATTTATTCAAATTAATAGTTTTTCCAATCAAGTTGATTGTCTTTCTGCCGTTCTGCTGTTTATAGATTATTATGGTT
Organism: Clostridiaceae bacterium; assembly: GCA_012513545.1. The sequence continues at coordinate 960 of JAAZCB010001397.1, read as the reverse complement.
TTAGGCAAGATGCTGAATTTGGATTTATAAATTCTGGCTGGGGACGATCAGGTTGGGACTATTTTAAAGGTTATACGAAAGTCTGGCAATTGAACGATGTACATATTTCAAATGGCATTGTACGATATTGCGACCCATTAGATTCTGCCATTATAAAAATAACTGGAGCTAATGCCTATTCTGATTCTATAATATTTCGAAAAAGCAATCAAATCCCTGAAGGCACTTTTATTTACAGGCTAAAGAGCTCATTTGATGTCCCTGATTCTTTAAGATCTGTATGTATATTCAGCAACTTACCCAAATTTGATTCAACTTATATACCTATTATAATGGTAGATTGTAAGAATGGTAGCATATGGTCATACGTTGAAAAATGTGCAATGCTTGCCAATGAGCACGTTGCTTTCAACGAAGTAATTGGATTATATGTAGGATATATTAATAAGGCAAAATAAAATTAGCTTTCATTCACTGATACTTTGCCTCTACAAACCATTGCAGTTTGGCACGCTAACAAGGTGTTGATGGAATAAATATCGATAAAGATTATAAATTGTTTATAAATATATGTTTACAATTAGTTACAATTCACCATTTATCAGGCCTTATTATGGCACAGATCTAGGCAATGGTGTTATCGGACTATAAAAAAATAGGAGCGCGCAGGAAATAGGAGCACAAGGGCAAACACAGGCCACTAACAACGGCAAGCCAACATGTGGCAATAAACCGGCGAGTACACCGCTTTACTGCCACACGTCGGCTGTGCCGCGGCCGTTATTTGCAATATCCAGCCAGCCCATTTTTTGAAAATGACTAAAGAAAGGATTAAAATAATGATTAACAAGATTACAATTCTAACAATCTCTATATTTACATATTTAATAATTTTTAATTGTGCATCAACAAAAAATTACGAAGTTACAAATTTAATTTCTGTGAATAACTTAGATACCT
>JAAZCB010001396.1 GCA_012513545.1 Clostridiaceae bacterium | reverse complement strand
TGGTGCATTGATACCTTTCCTTTTCTCTTCCCTTTGCATGAAGGCAGTCGGGAAAGCAGCGTTTTCCATAGTTGAAGAAGTCAGAAGACAGTTTAAAGAAATGAAAGGTATTATGGAAGGAAAAACTGAGCCCGACTACGCAAGGTGTGTCGACATTGTGACAAAAGCATCGTTAAAAGAGTTAATGCTTCCAGGTATAATAGCAGTTGTATCTCCTCTACTCGTTGGATTCATACTGGGAAAGATAGCATTGGGTGGGATGTTAATAGGAAGCATATTATCAGGATTCCTATTGGCATTGATGCTTGCAACTGGCGGTGGAGCATGGGACAACGCAAAGAAGTACATTGAAGATGGAAACCTTGGCGGTAAAGGAAGCCCAGCACACGCTGCAGCTGTTGTAGGTGACACAGTCGGTGACCCATCAAAGGACACAGCAGGACCTGCAATAAATCCACTGATCAAGGTAATGAATACACTTGCTATAATCTTTGCAGTTCTTTTTGGGTCAGGAATAATTTAATTTATTTTTTCTTTTATCTTATTTTTAATAACAATTTACTCTTTTCTAGAACAGAACTTTTAAAAAATTGAATTTAATTATAGAGCATAATTTCAAATTTTTATCTCTTATCTACTATATCTCTCTCTTTTAGATTGTTGAACTATTACAACAATCTTACACAATAAAATCTATTATTGCAACCAAAACATTTATATAGTAGTAAATAATAAATATTATAGAAAAACATTATTGTTTAGCAATAGAGGTGAAATCTTACGAGAATAAAAATATTAGGGCATGCTTTAAAAGTAAGTTCTGATGTTTTTTCGGTCTCCTTATCAAAAGATTTATTAATAATCAATTTAATGAAATATGTTATTATTACTAATTTATGAATTATTCATGAAAGGCGAAAATAAATGAAATTAAGAAAAATCGGTGCATTGCTTTTAGGAACCACAATGATTGGGGCTGCTATGGCAAGCGCCACTACCGCAATAGATATCCCAGCAAAGTCTTGGTGGATTGATCCATTAAAGGGTACGCCAAATGTAGTAATAGCAGTTGGAGCTCAAGCCAGCTCGTCAGATGTAGTCTCTGCATCTATAATTGCGGCAGCAGTCGGGAACATGGCAACAGTTGAAGAAACTGCACCTATATTAAGAACCTCTCAAGTCGAATGGGAAAATGTGGGGAAATATGATTACACTTACCCTTTTTATAGAGTTAATTATAATGCTACTCCAGTTTGTGTCGATGGTACATATTTAGAAGCTACTTGGTATGTTGACTATGATCTTTACTCAAAGATGTATTGGGAGACTGCCGAAAATAACTGGCCTCACAAGGATTATGACACATATGTTCAGATAGCAATGCCAGAAAAAGTCATGAATCCAAACATGGTAGTGGCCAAGGGGTTATCCAGGCTATGGTTTTCAAATTCGCCAAAACAGTGGAATTCGGAGAAGAAAGTATACAATTTTCTTGTATCTTCAAATACTGGAAGTGAGAGGCCCTACTTTTTAGTTAACACAAAAACTAATTTTGCTGTTGATCCAACCTTCTCAATCGTAAGGGATCTTCCACAATATGCTGGCGGCAGCTATGACAATGGTGACGAGGGATGGAGCTTTAACTATGCAATGTTCACAACAAAGGCATGGGTAGATGTTCAGGGCAATAATAATGCGTACGATACTCAAAATGATTGTGACTACCTATTTGGTGGAACAGGTACAGCAATGGAAGCGCATGAAGAGATCCAGTTAATTGTTGGGGACAAATATGAATCTGACCATGGGCCAGATGGTATAGCAGATTTC
>JAAZCB010001395.1 GCA_012513545.1 Clostridiaceae bacterium | reverse complement strand
TTTAAAAATGGATGGTTACTTATATGAAGAATTTCCGGAGTTAGTTACTTTAATTGATAATCAATTATTGATTATTGATTATTTAAACTCCATAAATGGTTATATTACCTTCATTCTAATATTTGGCTGTAGTATTGCTATACTATCATTACTTTGGTGGGTAGTTAAGCAATTTATTTATAGCTATTAAATAAGAAAGGAGGTCTTTTTTATGTTTGGTGCTGCTCTCGTTGCTGCTGATGATATCACCGCAATTACTACAATGGTAACTGATACTGCTGAAGTTTTGGTTCCTGCTGGTCTTGGTATCCTGGCTCTGATGGTTGGAATTGCTCTGATTCCTCGTATCATCTACAAATTTTTGTAGATCATTTGATAGCCGGGGGCAGATCTTCTCCCCCGGCTTTCATTTTATAAAGGGTGGTAATTATGAGAAATAAAAAGAAAATAGCTATTGTATTAACATTTATAATGTTATTTACATTTATAAAAATAGATTATGCAGATGCTATTGCACCTGCAATTCCAGTAGGTGTTTATTATGTTATAGCAGGATTGTTAACAGCTGCTGGATTATCAGTTGCGGTTGGAGATCATGAAGCATTACAGGTTGCATGTGAAAAGTTTTGGGATTATAGTCAACATAGTCAAAGGCAAATGATTTATACATTTTACAATAAATTAATTGCAGATGGTACTTGTCCTATATCTGATTCAATGTGGAATTATATTGATGATTATTTAAACACTTATTATTCACATGGTGATAATGAAATTATTATAAGTTCTGAACCTGTTGATATTCAGTTATTTGATAAGTATAGAGAAATTAGCTATGTAGATATAAATGGTAATAGTGTTTTATTAACTATTGGTATATCTGGTTCTAGAGTTTCATTTTATAAAAATGAAGTAGTGATTGGAAATTGGAATTATTGGGGTGATGTTGAAGCAGCAAATAATGCTTTTAATAATGCTTATTATTATGGGTGGAGAGTTTACCAAGAAAATGGTATCGATTTTGTTATGATTGCAAGATCTGATAAAATTGTTCCTCCTGAGGCTGGTGAAAATCTTATTGGAATTCCTCTTTTAGGATCGTTAGGTTATTTAGAAGAACAAGAATATTTATTAAATTATAATTCTGAACTTGGGGATTTTGTAAACGAGTCTGCACCTGATGGTTTTATTGCGGATAGAAGAATTGCTTTTGAACAACAGTTTTTAAATTCAATGGATTTGCAGGCTGCTTTATCTAGCTGGACTGGACAAAATGTTGAAGATATAAGAAATAACTTAGCGGCTTATATAGCTACTACTACTGTTTGGCAAGGTGATGTACAGAATGATATAAATGAACAGACTACGTCTGTAGTGGGTGCATTATCTAGTATATGGGAATTGGTAAATAGGGGTTTTGGTTCAATAGCTCAGGGTTTAAGATGGCTGCTTGATAAATTAGCAGAAATAGCAAATTTCCTCAATCCTGCATCAGATACTTTTTTTCTCAGGACTGCTTTGGTGCCTGATGTAGCTGTATTAAATGGTTTTGTAGAAAGTTTGAATATAAATTTTCAAGAAAAATTTCAAATTGCCGCGGCATATGAAGAATTTCAAAGTTACAAAGATACGGATCATGAATCAGAATTTGAAGATATTTATGTTGATTTACCTATTTGGGGAATGCAATGTATATGTAAGGGTGAATTTATTAATACGGCAGGACAACAGTTTAAATCTGTAGTCGCTGCTTTTTTAATTCTGCTTACAGTAATATTTTGTTTTAAGCGAATAGCTACAATAGGCAGTAAATAGGGGGATTAATATGATTATAGAATTAATAATTGGAGTTTTATTTAATTTTGCTAATTATATTATTAGTTTGATTCCTGTTATAAGTTTGCCTATTGACATTGTTTATGCTTTTGGAGTTTTGCTCCCTTTATGGAGGGCAGCATCTTTTTTTGTTCCTTTTGGAGTCGTTTTAAAATGTCTTGCTGTTGGAATTATGTTCTATAATATAGAATTTTTTATTTCTGTTTTAAACTGGCTGATAAGAAAGATACCTACTATAGAATGATGGAGGATTTTATGAAAAGAATTATTAGTAAAAGATATACTCATAAGTTATTACATTTTTTTAAACTGATAGCTATTGATATTTATAATATAATACGATATGGAAAAAAGTTTGATTTGTACGGTGTATCTGTTTTTGTTGGTCGCCAGGGGGCTGGCAAAACTATTGCTATGGTAGATTACTTGGATAGAATGGCAGTAAAGTTTCCAAAATGTATAATTGTAACTAATTTTGATTATGCTGACTCTAATTTAAGAATGGAATCTTGGGAAGATATTTTTAATATAAGGAATGGTGAAAACGGAGTAATATTTGCTATTGATGAAATACAAAATGAATATGATTCTACAAAGTGGAAAGAGTTCCTGGAAGGTTTGTTGTCTGAGATTACTATGCAGCGTAAACAAAAAATTAAAATTGTAGCTACATCTCAAATATTCGGACGGATGGTAAAGCAGCTGCGTGAACAAACATTTGAAGTTATTGAGTGTAAAACGTTTTTTGGAAGATGGACAAAACTTAAAGCATATGATGCGTGGGAATATGAAAACTGTGATGGTGATCGTCATAAGGTTAGTAGACTATTTAAAAAGTGGACGTGGTCTTTCATACAGACAAACGAGTTGCGTCAAAGATATGATACTTATGAAAAGATTCAAGCTATTGCAAAGGTAGGATTTATACCTCGAGATACAAGGAGTCGTGAGGTAGTATAAATTATATCCTGCTGCCGATCACCGGAGGGGGCAGCAGGATTATTTAAATATGTGATTTTATAATAATGTGTAAGATTTTCGTCCGGTTATAGTAACACCGGACGAACGTTGCAAGTTTGCAACATGGAGGTTAAAATGTACGATACTATAGAAATAATATCACCTATTATTGAGGATAAAATAATAAATAAAATAAGATCAACAATGTATGAGTTACATAGGGTTGATATGGCTACTGGTGAGGTATTAAGCAGATTTACATTTGATGAATTAGAAGGTTCTTACGATTCACGAATGAGTGTAAAAATAATATCTGGTAATCGTATTAAATTAAGTTGTTCGTTGCACAAGTTTATTATGGGATTTAACGTATTTGGTGGTCCTGATAATATTAAGGATTGTTGTAGATATATGGTGATATTAGTTAGCAGATCACTTAATATAAACTTACCAGATTGGGACAAATGGGAAGTTTCAAGGGTTGATATAGCATATGTTTTTGATTTGCAAAATAAAAGACAAGCTATAGAATACATAGGTTTGTTAAGATATGCAGATTATCCTAGAAGAAAATTGCTTAACTATGGTAATGGTCTATATTTTCCGGGAAGTTCTACAACTATAAAAATTTATCATAAAGGTGACGAATTTAATAATCATGATAAAAAAAGACTTATAAAACTTAAAGAGTTTTATGGTGTTGATACTGAAATATCGGTTAATTTTTTACATCGGCTCGCGGATCGGTTAGTACGGTTTGAGGTTGAAGTTAGAAAAAGAAAAATTAAATATGATAAGATGGATGTAAGATGCGGATATTTAAATGATGAATATTTCATAAACATATATGAGAAAGAAATAAAAAAGCTATTTAAAGAAGGTGAATCTAATATGGAAACAGTTAAAACTGTTTATGATGTTAAAGAACGATTAGAAAGTGTATATTCAAAGCGAAAAGCAAATAATCTTTTTTCTTATTGGTCAAGAATTCAAATTATAGGCGTACAAATGGTTAAAAATGATATAGAAAGAACTACATGGTGGAGATTGAAAAAAGATTTGGCGGCTGCTGGCGTGAGCTTGTATGGTGTTAAATCGGACATAATTGAAAATTTAGAAGGCAGGGAAGGTTACGAAAGGCTTTATGATTTCTTACCATTGCCTGAGTGCAGCTGTAATATTAATGGTGTATTTCTTGATCTCAAAGAACGTATAGCACAGCTGGAATTGTCAGCATGATTAAATTATTAACTTTTAAATGAACAAAAAAAAGGAGTAGTAAATAAATACTACTCCTTAATACAATTATAGTTTAATTAAATCTTCACTTGAGCAATATGGACAAAAGAGAACAAATGGAGATTTACTAACATTAAAAACTTCATCACAAAATTCACATTGAAATGTATCAAGTTCTTTTGCTATAAATAATTTGTGGTTTTTTATAATGGCTGAAACTAGATCATCGTTTAGTTTATTAAAAGATTCATCAGATTCAAGTAATCCCAACAAACTGCTTAAGTAATAAGATTTAGCTTGTAAATCAGTCCATTTTATCACCTCATCAAATATTTTTTTTAGTTGGTTATTATCATTCATACCTTTTTTCCTCCTTTTTTTTATTTCTCTTAACATATCGAGTCAAGGGCTTGTTTTTATAAAAAATTTTTAGCGCAGCGTTAAGAAAATTATTTATAAAAATTATTTTTTTTCTTTGTAAGTCGAATTAAAATTGATAATCTGAAAAAAAATAACCCTTTACCGATATGGTACGATTAAAAAAACAAAAGGAGGAAAAAGGATCACCATACTTTTCTGATATCGATATTTAATATTTTACATATTAGTAATGCAGTTTTTACATTTGGTAAAACTTCTCCATTTTCGATTTGTTGAAAATTTATTAAAGTAATATTTACTTGCCTGGATAACGATTCCTGAGTAATACCTAATTCTTTTCTTCGTTTTTTAATTATATATAAGACCATGGTTTACTCCTTTCTTGATTAAACGACTACATTAATCAAGATTTTTTTAATTAAAGAAGGATATTATAAATTTATGTAGAAAGATGAATTATAATTCATTAATTAAAATTAGTAAGGAGGTAAAAAAATGTTAAAAGGAAAAGCTCTGTTTGCTGGAACTAAAGAATTTATGTCAAAGAACGGAAATTTATTAACTATGTGCAAATTGTTTGATTCTGTGTCAGGTGAACTTGCTGAAATTTTTGTTAGTAAAGAATGTTACATACCGAACGGAATTAAAATTATGTCGCCGGTAGATGTTGAAATTAATTGGTCAAGTTATAACGGAAGAACGTCATTTAGCCTGGTATCAATATCACAAGGAGTTTAAAAATGGATGGTTACTTATATGAAGAATTTCCGGAGTTAGTTACTTTAATTGATAATCAATTATTGATTATTGATTATTTAAACTCCATAAATGGTTATATTACCTTCATTCTAATATTTGGC
>JAAZCB010001394.1 GCA_012513545.1 Clostridiaceae bacterium | reverse complement strand
CTTAACAACATGACGCCGAACCAGTACTTTGAGACCTTTAACCAGAAACCTCTATTGAGCGAAACCGAACTAATCAAAGAGCCGTTTTCTACCTTAAAAATCACTTGCTAAACCGGTGGCATTACATTAAATCTAAAGATGTTTCTAACCAAGCGACCCACATAATCAAAAGAGCATATAGTGAGGAATATTGAAGTTCTTTATTTCGACTCCTGATAGAATCATTATGGGCTCGACTAATGGCTGTAATAGCTTTTTGTACAATTTTTAAATTAGTTCTATGTATACTTGTGAGGTCTTTATGCATAAAGCTTAACGATATGAATACTAATTCCCGCGCCCCGCCTGGCGCTATCTTTTCAAAAAACTGGCGAAATTTTTAGGGGGAAAATAGGTTAAATTTTAATATTACATACTATCGATATATCCAGTAAATCCTATAGGCCTAAAGTCAATTCGTCCATATAAATCTTCGTATTTCCTTTTAATGTTTTCTGTTAAATATTTCTCATCTGTTTTATTCTTTGGCTTTCGCTCTATAACAACAATATCACTATATGTTTTTATTTTGTTTAAAAGAGCTTTCATCAGAAGACATCTTATTTGATAATCTTCATCTTTTAATGCATATCCAATGAAGACTAAACGATCAGCGTTTATTAAAGCCTTCTCGGCACATTCCCAAGTTTCTTTAATAAATCTATTTTCATAATTCTTAAACATTGTTGGAGTGATTAATAAAGATGTATACTTGTTTGTGCAGTGCTTATTAAAACAATAGTAGTCTCCGGTTACAGTCCGTACTGCCCCTTTATCTATAGTTATGTCCACCTCATCGCATTTGGAACAATAAAGCCAATTTAGAGATCCGTGTATTTTCAACAACTCTATTCTGCCTTTATTTAATTGAATCCCGGCGTCAAACAGTTCCGCTCTTTTAAAACCTGCTATATCTTCATATCCTTCAGTAATACACGTCCGCGCTTTAGCACCATAATTCAGCCCTATTGTTTTTGATAATGCGGAATCGATCAAAATATCATAATTAGTAGAAATAACAGAAGAATCTGAATCCTTTATTTTTTCCACAAACATTTCATGGATTCTCGGTTCTACGATTTCAAGGCTCCTCTGGAACTCCTGAATAATTAAATGCAAAAGGTGTTTTCTCAAATCTACGATTTGTTCAAGATTATATTTTGGAGAGGGAGATTTACCTTGTTGAATCAAATAATCTAATAAATTCCAAATTTGATTGTCAATGACTGGATCTGCCCTGCGGAATAAATCTGCGATAAAGCCCAACAAGGTTTGTGCATCGTTCGATTGAATAAAATCTGTGAGTGCATTTTTAACAAGATTTTTGTTGGTTGGGGCTTCAGGTGCCGCGTTTATTGTGGCGCCCGCTCCCAAGAAATAAACTGTTCTGTTCATTTTATAAAATTTTGGTGCTTCAATCTTTCAGACTTTAGAGGCGGTTGATTATAAAAATTAGGCTTTGCGTACATGCGTGTAGCTATCCTGAGATTTAAAATATTGTGCAAATTTTTCTCTACTAATATTTTGTTCTTTAATCCCCTCTTCAATATGGTTAATAGCATTCTTATGCTCTTCCTTAATCGTATCCGGATAACTAAAATTTCTAGCAAAATCCTCTATTTGTTCTTGGGACATTGAAGAAAATAACTTTTTATATAAAAAAGCTGCTATATGATATGAACCAAAAGCTATTATCAAATCGTAGATCCGATAATGCGGCGTCTTGCCTTTTTTCTTTATTATCATTTTTTTACGTTGATTTTCATTCTTTTTGCTAAGGACCTTACCCCATTGACTGTACCAATGTGAGTTGGAGTTTTTCCCGTTCTTTGTCAGCAGATTCTTGTGGCGTCATGGACCTTACCCCATTGACTGTACCAATGTGAGTTGGAGTTTTTCCCGTTCTTTGTCAGCAGATTCTTGTGGCGTCATGTCGTTAAGTGAGCTGTGCGGCCGAAAGATGTTGTAATCGACTCGCCATTCTTCTACGATTTGACTAGCATGGGCAAGACTCATAAACCAGTTATCGTTGAGACACTCTTGCCTGAGTCTACCGTTAAAACTTTCGATAAACCTGTTATCTACGGGTTTACCGGGTCTGGAAAACTGAAGTTTAACTCCACGCTGATACGCCCAGGCATCCAGAGCTTTACCGATGAATTCCGGACCATTATCAACTTTGATCATATCGGGTAAGCCATATCTGGCTGCTACTCGGTTTAACACATTTGTAACACGGACGCCGTTAATTGAAGTATCGACTTCGATAGCCAGAGCTTCCCGGGAATATTCGTCAATCAATGTGAGCAAACGGATCTTCCTACCGTCAAAAAGCGCATCCGACATGAAATCCATTGCCCATTGCTGATTCGCTTTCTGAGCATCTGGTATTTGGATACGCAACTCCGAAGCTGTTTTCTTGCGCTTCTTGGTTCTGATTGACAGATTCTCTTCTCGATAAATGCGCTCGGTACGTTTGTGATTAACAACTAAACCTTCGCGACGCAGCACTCGATGTAACTGCGGGCAACCCCAGCGACGTCGTTTTTGAGCAAGCTCCCGCAAACGCTGACGCACGAGCTCATCATTACACGGTTTATCTGTGTACCGGTATGTCGATCTTTGAATATTTATCAATGAACAGATGCGTCGCTGGCTCTGCCCGAATACCGCGATAAGATGCTGTACGGCGCGACGTTTTACTTCGGGCTTGAGAAGTTTTTTGAGCAGACCTCCTTGAGCATCTGAATGTCAAGGGCTTGATCTGCTACCAATTTCTTTAAACGGCCGTTTTCCTGTTCAAGATCCTTAAGCCGCCGGGCTTCGTTAACCGTTAAACCACCGTATTTGGCTTTCCAGTTGTAATAGGTGGCTTCGCTGATGCCGTATTTGCGGCATAATTCAGCGGTTGGCATCCCGGCATCGGCTTCTTTGAGTACATTGATGATTTGTTCGGCTGAAAACCGTTTCCCCTTCATTGCGTACCTCCTTGCTGTTGGTTTTAACACATTCCAACTCTAATTGCAAGTGGTACAGTTTTCGGGGGGAAGGTCCCTAAGAGAATATTCTAGAATTCGATATGAAATAAATAGTTTGTAAGCTAAATCGGGTTTAGACGAATCAAATATCCTAGCATATAAAGCATCAAATAGATCTTTTTTCTGCTGCTTAGCACGGTGGGGTTCTTGTAATTCGCAACATAAATAAGCTTGCGCTGCGTCCAAAGCGTCAATGCGTTTATCATCCTCTTCTTCACGGAATTCATTGAGTTTTCTTTCATAAAATATTCCCATATTTCGCAAGATTCCTTGTATATCATATTGAATTCTATCATTAGATCGAAGGTCTCTATATGAAATAGCATTTTGCGAGTTAGTATAAGTTATAACGGATTGGATAAACTCCTTGTCTTCGCTACGTTTTATAAAACGGCAGGTAATATAAATATCGTCGAGCAATTTTTTGTCCTCGTGAGCCTTTACTAATGTACTGACAGTTTGACATCCATTCACAACCTGTAGGCCTTTGACGTGTAAAATAGGACTATCTTGGGCAAAATTACCTCCGGTTTGTTCATCATATATGATCGTTAATCCATTATTGAAATATTCAAAATCAACTGCCTTGTCTTTATCCGTTGCTGTCTCATAAATCTTTTCGTTTATTTTCTTATCTAAACCTAAATTTTTTCTTACGTTATCTTCAAATAGATAAACACCGTAACCTTGATATTTTCTCTCTCCCTCTTCAAACCCAAAATAGATATTAATTAGTTGTTGCACTGGCAGCCGACAAATAAAACCTTCTCTCCCCGAAAGCTTATAATATGCCTTACCTGATAATTTAATAGGTATCGGTATTTTTAAACCAGAGCGAGAAGAAAATAATGATGATAATAACTCACCATTGATTTTTTCATGAGTAATATCTATACCTTTTGTTTGCCAGTCCGCTTCGAATCTCAAGAATTCATTCTCACCATTAACACTCAACACATTCTCAGAAGTAGATATAAACTTAACAACAATAGTATATTTTTCTTTAAAATCATTTCTTAAATCGTCTATTTCATTTTTGATAAGTTTTAACTTTTGGCTAATATTTCCGCTTTTATTTTCATTAAAAAATAGGTAGGACAATCCATTATTAATTAAATCCGTAATATCTTTATCAGCTATAGCTTCGTCTTTTTGTTTAAATTCACATGAAAGAATATTTATCTGTACTTCATCGTTTGTAGTCTTAGTATAAACTCCGTCTATTTGGTGATCGCCTCCACCATCACAATAGAAATCTTCTAGCTCTCTTTTTTTATAGCCAGATAATTTCTTAAGTATTAATAACGCAAACTTCTTTCCATCATCTTTGGCTTTAAGTTCTTTATATAACGCTGGATCGAGTTTATCAATTTCGGTTTTAATTAACTGATAAGTAAGATTCATAATTGAACCTCCTTAAGATTTAATATTTATCCTTCTCTCCTGTCCCAATAAGTTTATACATAACTCTGTAAATTATAAAGGCAACTCGCTATCCTTAGGGCTGCCTTTATATACATTCTATTTTTGGACTATCTTCAATTCTTTCCAGGAATATCGTTTAACTTTGCCATTTCCATCTACAGAAAAAATGTATAAAAGTAACTTCTTAGCAACTTGCCATGGTATACGTCTAATTGCTATTGCAGCACTTGAAGCTGGAAGACCTAAAGCATAGTAATAACGCGCATTGCCTACTTTTATTCTTGTTATAATCTGGCCCAAAGAATAAACAAATATACTGCCACTAGTTAACAAGAACGGTTAAATAAGGTAGAATAAGGCTCAATGGGCAAAGTCCCAGAAAGGAGCACTTATTCTATGAAACATCGTATCTGGACCTCAAAACAAAAATCTCAAAT
>JAAZCB010001393.1 GCA_012513545.1 Clostridiaceae bacterium | reverse complement strand
GGAAAGGATGAGGTTGTTAATGAAGCAGAAGCACTTCTGAATGCAGTTAAAAACATGTATAACTTTTAGTTTGAATTTATATTTAACACTTTTCGAAGCGCTAAATAAAATTAATTTATCCTTGACTAAGATAAAGCTTCGTATTAAAATATTTCGTATGCGAAATATTTTAATACGAAGCTTTTGGTATATGGGATAATTGGCATGGAGGTGTATAGACTCAATGGATGAGAAAAATAAGGGAATCATAGTAGTTAAATTGCTCAAGAATGTTATGGGAGCAATCAAGCAGAATGTAGAATATCAATTCAAGGATATGAGTTTGACCGGGCCACAGGCAATGCTTATTGGTACGCTTGCGCATAACGGACAAATGAAAATCAGTGATTTAGGCGAAAAACTTGGACTTTCCAGCAGTACAGTCTCGGGTATTGTTGACAGGCTGGAGAAGCAAGGATTGGTCGAAAGGGTTAGAAGTAAAGATGACAGGAGAGTAGTCTATGTTAATTTAACTGTTGAATTCAGAAAGAGTGCCAAAAATGGGTTTGAGAGATTTGAGGAAAAATTGGGAGCGATTATGAATGAAGCGACCGACGAGGATGTTGACAAGATTTTTGAAGGACTGGAGATATTAAAAAGTCTGATTGACAGGCAAAATAAACAAATTCAAAAATAAGCAAGTAGTATAGTAAGGAGTAGAAATAATTATGATAAAACTGTTAAAGTATTTAAAACCATTTACATTGCTGTTATTTGCTGCCATAGCCCTTCTTTTTGTGCAGGCTATGGCAGATCTTTCACTGCCGGATTATATGTCTGACATAGTAAATGTTGGAATCCAGCAGGGGGGAGTTGAAAATGCGGTACCTCAAGTGGTAAGACAAAGCAGGATGGAGCAGCTTTCATTATTCATGCGGGATAATGAAAGAAATCAGGTTATGAAGTATTATGACCTGGTGGACAAATCAAGCAAGGAATATGAAAGATATGTTAAAATTTATCCGGGACTTGCAAATGAGCCGGTATATATCCTTAAAGGTATTTCCGGCCAGGAAATTGAAAGCCTTAATCCCATTTTTGGGAATGCTCTCCTTTCGGTTGCAGGACTGGAGAAAATGAAAATGGAGGCAAAAGACGGTCAGATTGATTTCAATGGTCACAAAATTCCAGCCGATTCAGACCTGTTTGCGTTGCTTGAAAAACAACCTGCAGAGCAGCGTATTCAAATGAGCAGTGAAATGACCAGGATATTCACAGCTTTGGGTGAAGATATGGTGGTACAGGCTGCGACTGGTGCAGTTCGGGCTGAATATGAGGCGTTGGGAATGGATACCGGAAAGATTCAAATAAGTTATATAGTAAAAACCGGATTGATAATGCTGATTATTTCGATAATAAGTGCAATCTGCGTTATTCTGGTAGGATTTTTTGCGTCGAGAACAGCGGCCGGACTGTCACGAAACCTGCGTCAAAGAGTGTTTACGAAGGTGGAGAGCTTCTCGGGAAATGAAATGGATAAGTTTTCTACCGCTTCTCTTATTACGAGAACGACAAATGATATTAACCAGATTCAGATGGCTACGGGAATGATAATCAGAACTGTTTTCTACGCACCTATAATGGGAATAGGCGGAATTATAAGAGCACTGGCTAAAAGTCCTTCCATGTCCTGGATTATTGTTGTGGCAGTCGCAGCGGTTTTGGGTCTGATCATAGGAGTGTTTTTAATAGCAATGCCTAAGTTTAAAGTCATACAGAAGCTGCTTGACAGACTGAATCTGGTTGCAAGGGAAAACCTTTCGGGGATGATGGTGATAAGGGCTTTTAACACACAAAACTTTGAGGAGGAACGTTTTAATAAGGCCAACAAGGATCTGACAGCTGCGAATCTCTTTGTTAACCGTGTTATGGTTGTAATGTTTCCCACAATAATGCTTGTAATGAATGGTGTTACTCTTCTTATTGTATGGGTTGGTGCACACAGGATTGCAGACTCCGGCATGCAGGTTGGAGATATGATGGCATTTATGCAGTACGCCATACAGATTATGTTCTCATTTCTGATGATGTCCTTCATGTTTATAATGATTCCAAGGGCCTCAATAGCAGGGCAGCGAATAGTTGATGTACTGGATACGGAGCCTGAAATCAGAGACCCTCAAAAGCCCAAAGACTTTAATAATGCTATTAAGGGTGTTGTCGAATTCAGTAATGTATCCTTCAGGTATAACGGTGCCGATGAAGATATGCTAAAAGACATAAGCTTTAAAGCATTACCGGGAAGCACAACAGCAATTATAGGGTCCACAGGCTCAGGCAAGACTACTCTTGTAAACCTGATACCGAGGTTTTATGATGTGACCAAAGGTCAGGTGCTGGTCGGCGGAGTTGATGTTAGAGATTTAAGGCAGTATGATCTTCGTGAAAAGATAGGTTATGTACCACAAAAGAGTACTTTGTTTGAAGGTACGATTGAATCAAACCTGAAATATGCAGATAAAAATGCATCTGTAGAAGAGCTTGAGAAGGCAGCCGAAACGGCACAGGCGATGGAATTTATAAAAGATAAGCCTGAAGGCTTTATGGAGAAAATATCCCAAGGCGGAAGCAATGTGTCGGGAGGACAGAAACAGAGGCTTTCAATTGCGAGGGCAATCATAAAGAAGCCTGAAATACTAATATTTGACGACAGCTTTTCTGCCCTTGATTTTAAGACGGATGCGGCTTTAAGAAAAGCATTAAAGGGTCAAATCCAATCAAGTACAGTCATTATTGTTGCACAACGCATATCAACTATTATGAATGCAGACAAAATAATTGTGCTTGATGAAGGAAGAATTGTCGGTACAGGTACTCACAGGGAATTGATGGAAAGCTGTGAAACATATCAGGAAATTGCATTATCCCAGCTTTCAAAGGAGGAATTGGCATGAGCGAAAATAAAAATAGAATTAACTCATCTGCTATCAACAGACCAAAGATGAGACCCGGAGGCGGACATGGACCGGGAGGAATGATGCAGGGAGGAGAGAAGGCCCGTGATTTTAAGGGAACAATGAAAAAATTGATATCACACCTGAGAGTTTACAGAGTATCAATTATTATAGTACTTTTATTTGCGGCAGCAAGTGCAGGTTTTTCCATCGCAGGACCAAAAATCCTCGGGGAAGCTGTCACCAGCTTGTTTGAAGGCATTACTGCCAAAGTTGCAGGCAGTGGGAATATAGATTTTGGTCAAATAGGGAAAATTGTTTTAAACCTGATAGTCCTGTATTTAGCCAGTGCATTATTCGGATATGTACAAGGGTGGATAATGTCCGGTGTTTCAATGAAGGTAAGCTATCAATTGAGAAAGGATATATCTGAAAAGATAAACCGTTTGCCTTTAAAGTATTTTGACAAAACAAACCAGGGAGAGGTACTGTCACGTATTACCAATGACGTTGATACTTTAAGCCAGACCTTAAACCAGAGTTTGGGCCAGATCATATCGTCTGTTACGACAGTACTCGGTGTTATGGTTATGATGCTGGTTATAAGCTGGCAGATGACCCTTGCGGCAATTGGCATAATACCATTGTCAGGTATTATTATGATGGTTATTATTAAAAACTCTCAAAAGTATTTTAAAGAACAGCAGAAATACCTGGGTAATCTAAACGGACACATTGAAGAGATGTATGGTGCTCATATAGTAATTAAGGCCTTTAATGGAGAGGAAGAGAGCATTGAGAAGTTTGAGGGACTAAATAACAAGCTTTATAAAACGGCGTGGAAATCTCAGTTCCTAAGCAGTATTATGATGCCGCTAATGAACTTTGTCGGTAATCTGGGGTATGTGGCGATAAGCATTCTGGGGGGCTACCTTGCAGTAAGAAAGGTCATAAAGGTAGGGGATATCCAGGCCTTCATACAGTATGTGCGCCAATTCTCGCACCCTATTTCACAGATTGCAAACATATCAAACATACTTCAGCAAACTGCCGCTTCTGCTGAAAGGGTATTTGAGTTTCTGGAAGAGGAGGAAGAAGTGCCTGAGAGTTCAAATCCGGTTAAGCTTTCGAATATTAAAGGGAATGTTGAGTTCAGGAACGTTCATTTTGGCTATAATAAAGACTCAACCATAATCAATAACTTCTCAACAGAAATTAAACCAGGGCAGAAGGTTGCGATCGTGGGTCCTACGGGTGCAGGCAAGACAACTATAGTTAAACTTTTAATGAGGTTTTACGATATAAACAAAGGTGCAATACTAATCGATGGACACGAT
>JAAZCB010001392.1 GCA_012513545.1 Clostridiaceae bacterium | reverse complement strand
TCTTAATTATTTTTTTGCTAATATAAAAAGAGTTGTATATAATGGGCATGGTTGTAGTGCTTTTGATGCTTTTTTTACTAATATAAAAAAATTGGAAAGTTATGTGTGGGGAGATGGGGGTGTGGCATCCACCAATGATCCCCGCCTTCACCAGGCGGATCAAGATACCCCCATACAACTAATCATCATCGTACATATAATATAATTCCCTGCAATTTTGAATACATTAATAATCTCCCTTGCGATATTTGCAATCGCTACTCCGCTTCGCTCCGATTTGGAGTTGATTGTCCTACAGTTGCTGGTAGGGAAAGTCAGCAACAATTAACTACACAAAAACAATACACCATGTCAAAAGTTAAGATCGAATCCAAGTTTGGACAGCCTTTCATGCTGGACACAGCAAACGTATTATCATACGTTATTGTAGAACGTGACGCTGAAGGTCACAAGTTAGAACAACCATTTGTGGCAATGCTATTGTCCAATGGTGAATCTATCAATGCTAATCTGTCTGCAATAGGCAGAGCACTTAGCCGTAATATACGTTGGGAACACATCCGCATGATCAAAGGTGCTAGTGTTACTTATGTTACAGCTACACGCACAGAAGGTGCCAAGTTCACATGGCGTCCTTCGGACACCAAAGAATTAGAAGCTACTGCAGACGGTGAATACACCTCAATGCTCGGCATTGATGTCGCACCTAAATACGAAGATACTTTGGAAGGATTGCCTGACTATAAGGCAACACCTGATGAAGATCGTAAAGGTGACTTTGAATCACCTGAAGAAGGCGGTGCTGAAAACGGGATACCAAGTGGCTCTAAGCAAGTAGAAGAGCCTATTCTCACCAATGGCACCGCCAAAGGCAAGCAAAAGTAACATAGTCATACATGAGCTGGAAGTGTAATGCTTCCAGTTCATGTTTGGTTGCAAATAACCGTTTGGCTACTACAACATTTGGTAGCTGAACTGTTAAGCGAAATTATGAAAAAGTTTTACATAAGGTGGATAAGCGAGATAGTCTTGCTTACCACAGCTATAATAATTATTCTAATGTTTGATATACAATATACAGCAGGGTTTATCATGCAATCAATCTTTATGATTGTTATGGTAATAGTTGGTGTGTTCATATTTAAGCATGAAGAAGATATACTGGCAGCTTATTTAGAGGATAGAAACAAAGATGATTTGCCAGATATAGATAAAAAAGAGGAAAAAGATAAGGCAGCTTCTACCGTTGCTCGTATAAGGCGTATGTTATCTTTAGCTTTAATAAGCTATGATGATCTTGATAGTATATTTATACTTGTTGAGTGGCCTGAAGTACAGGATTATATGGATAAAGGGTGGTTTAGAGCTGAAGCTGTACTATATCAGGTATTTGATGAAGAGCAAACAGGTAAAGATAGTGCTTATTTAATTCCTATTAATCGTATAAGTTTGTTTGATTGATATATAAAGAGGGAGGTTAGAGATGGGAGCGTGCCTCCCCTCACCTATAATCCTATCACATTCTATCCATTACCTTTTCATCAAAGTATTATAGGTACTCTAGCTTCCCCTCTTAATCTTATACTCAATATTATATGTATATTTGATTGTTATACTATCATATTCGGGTATTATTAGAATATTATAATCTATATTAGTATTATTAAGACACAAAGTCTTATAGTATCTATTATAGTAAAATACATTTATTAATTATTAATTAAGATAAAATGAGTTTGTTACTAATAGTTGCACTAGTATTATTGATGATATTTGATTCACATGGTGATAAAGATAACGATACATCAATAGATATAATATTTCTAATAGTGATTATTATATTAATTTTAACACAAATTTAATTATGACTATTATTGTAAGTAATACAACAAATGCAAATATAAAAGTTTCAGTAAATTGTATTTACTGTAAAGAACAATATATATTTGAGGTTAATCTAGATAAATTTAGAGCTTATCAATATGGTGCATTAAAAGCTCAAGATGCTTTTGATAATCTCACAAGAGAACAACGTGAGTTATTTATATCTGGAACTTGTCCTAATTGTTGGAATGAAATCTTTAAAAATGATGATGATGAAAATGATAATTAAACATATTAAACTATTAAAAGACGTTTTAGTGGATGTCTTTTTGTTATTAATAATGCT
>JAAZCB010001391.1 GCA_012513545.1 Clostridiaceae bacterium | reverse complement strand
TATGGTTATTATATCCAGCAATTTACGGTCAGGCAATTCCGTCAGCTTTCTGTCTTTTTAAATCGGCATCAACAATATATGAAAGAAGATGACCCAGCCGAGATCAAAAAACAACTACAGCCGCTCATAGACAGAAGAATCGTCCTCTGCCTGGATAAAAGGCCCAACAGCATCGGAATCTATAAAGTAAATCCTGATATCACCCAATGGGACGATAAGAATCTGCGAAATATTTATGGCACAGAAGTATGGAGAAAGCTATTAGCCAACCAACACATAACGGAAGAAGAATACAAAAGAGCAGTGCGTATGTCCTCAGAAGAATAAGATTGACGTTGCGCTCAGACTCGGGGCAAACATGGGGACGGGTTTCTGGCGTCCGCAGCGCAGCGGAGGCCGAAGGGAAACGCCGGCCCTGTCCCCTGTGTTTGCCATCAAAGTAAAAAAGACTGGGGGAAATTCCTTCGTTCGAAGAAGGTGTGTCCCCTTTGTCTGAGCAATAATATATGAAAGCATTGGCTCTCTACAGTAATGTTTTTTATATAGCTATTTAAATTTAGTTATTCTCATAATTCTTATGTTAAAATAATTATGGAGTGATGAAAATGAAAGCAATTATGGAAATATACAACAATTATTTGGATGTAGGTATAAGCACCAGAAAAATCACTGAAGGCAAAGAGTACGATTTGGTAAAAAAATTTATTGATTTTAGAAAGAATTCATTTTATCCAACTGACAATAACTATTTGGCTATTTTTATCGAATCTAAGGTCAATAACTCGTACCCCGATATTGTTTTTGTAGAATACGATCCAAACAACTACGTTAATTGGCAAAACACCAGAAATGAATTGCTTAGTTCTGATTTAAAAATACTCTATCACATCTTTATTTCAAAAAACATCGATGCAACATCGATCGTTTCACAGCTTGGGGTAAGCTGGAAAGAAGCATTGCTTTCAATTGAAAAGCTTTATGATTCTAAGCTTATCTCCAGGAAAAATAATGGTTGGTGCATCAGGAACAAAAATTCAATAAGCCTGAAGAGAATTGAAGCAGTTGAAGCAAAACTTGAAAAACTAGACGATGTCTTTCAGCAAGCATTAATTAACAAGAACTTTGCTTCCGAGAGCTATATTCTTTCCATAAGAAAAAACCGCTTGCTCAAGAATAGGCTTGATTTGTTCAATAAATTCGGCATAGGTATTTACATGCAAGACAGAAACGGTTTTCAGGTATTAAATCAGTCAAAAAAATCATCAATCCCAGTTGGTTTTTACTCAATTTATTTCAATGAATGGGTAGGACGTATACTGAACAAAAATAATAAGGGGTTTGTTAATTGATGCTATCAATAAAAGACATAGAAGGATTGTATGAAGGCCTTTTAATATTAAAGGAGTATCCCCCCAGCGGCCAAAAGAAGGTTCTTTTGGTCAAACACAAGACACACGGGGAAGTCATTTTAAAGATTGTACCTGATAATGATGGCAGGGTTCAGAGAGAAATTCAAATTGTGACGGAATTCGATTTGGATAATGTGCCGGAAATCCTTGATGTAGAAAATATTACTATATCCGGTGAATCTTATCGGCTTATATTAGAACAATATATCGAAGGCCCTACTCTGGGTGAAAAATTAACAGTGGGAAAGCTTTCTACGGTAGATGGCTTACGTCTCCTGAGCGATTTATTAAATGTTGTCGTGAAGTTGGAAGAAGTCGCCGTTGTTCATAGAGATATTAAACCAGGCAATATTATATGTGGTAATGATGGGAGATATTACCTCATCGATTTCGGTATTGCAAGACAACTAAACAATGCATCCTTAACTATGACACAAGCACCAGTGGGACCTCATACCCCCGGTTATGGGGCTCCTGAATTATTTCAATACCGTAAAAAGGATATTGATAGTCGCGCTGACCTTTTTTCGATTGGTGTTGTTTTGTTTGAGGCGCTTACTGGCGAGCACCCATTTCTTACCGGAAATGAAATGGATGTAAATGAAATTTGGTATCGAACCAAAACTACTATCCCAAAGGATTTTACAATAGAAGGGGACAAAAATTTACAATTGAACGGCTTTATTCAAACACTAATGCAAAAACATGTTACCAGACGTCCACCTTCTGCCAAAAAAGCCCTTGAATGGTATGAAGCGCTCTTACCGACAATTGAGATAAGAGGTGTTTAATAGTGGATTTATATTTGCAATTTGGTTATGGAATGAAAAATATCGTTATTGATCTAAGTAAAGAATGGAACGGGGTCACTTCAATCTTAAGTCCAAGAGACATTAGCCCAGATCAATTAATTAAATGGAGTAAAGAATTTCAAAAACATAATGTGGAGTGTCTATTCGATCCACAGTGTTATTTCCCCAAATGTGATCATAAGAATCTGATTCAATACGATTATTGGAACAGATCGTTATCAACAAATCTAGGTTCTGATGTAGATTATGAAACCAGCTTGATTAAAAATATCGCATATTATAATTCGTTGATTAATTCTAAGGAAATTATCATTCCTGCAATTATGAGAAAATATACTGAGGATTGGTTTAAGCAATGGAAGGCAAATAGCATAAAACTTGTTAAAGCCTCTAGGAAACTTAAAATTCGCAAGTCTTTATTGCTTACTTTAGCTTTACCTGCCGACTTATTGTCTCAAAGAGAGGATTATATTGAACAACTGATAGATACAGCAGGCAAACTTGATGTTGACGGGTTCTATATCATTGCGGAACCACCCGCTAAGCAATATCTTGTTGAAAATCCCCTGTGGTTATCAAATCTAATGCAGTTGTGCGCAGGACTTAAGCTGCAAAATAAAAAGGTAATAGTTGGGTATGCCAATCATCAACTCTTGTGCCTTTCTGCTGCAAAAGTTGATGCGATTGCTTCAGGTACTTACCTTAATGTCAGACGTTTTTCTAATAAATTCGAAGATCAGGAAGATGAAATAAAAAGAAAGAGCACTTGGTTCTACTATCCACCATCACTATCTGAATTTAAGATTGCTTTTCTTGATATCGCTTTCAGTAATGGAATAATTGATAAAATGAAGCCAGAAGGAAAGATGGATAATGATTATGTAAAGCTCATATTTTCTGGTGCAATGCCTTCTACAACATCCTTTAAAGAAAGTATGGCATTTAAGCATTACCTTCACTGTCTAAGAGAACAAGTTAAAATTTGCTCCAGGAATTCTTTTGCTGAGACAATATCTGCAAATGAAATTCTCTTGGAAACTGCGGAAAGAAGAATTGAATATTTGGAGAAAAACGGGGTATATGCCCAATCAAGAAGTTTCAAGGATGTAGTTGATGTGAATAGATCCGCTATCCAACGACTTCAAAAAACACGAGGATTCCTAATGCAGTATTCATGGGATACTATGTAGATAATATTCAAATAACTCAAACGCCTGACGTATAAGTTACTTGTCACATCATAGCTCCTCCCTATACCACCCAATGGCCTCTTGGATCCCCCGCTGGAAGCTCCAATCGGGATCGTAGCCCAGCAGTTCTCGGGCTTTACTGATATCTGCATTACTATGCTTGATATCCCCGGCTCGATCTGGTCCAAACACCGGCTCGATTTTCCTACCCAGGGCTTTGCATAGTTCATAATAGATGTCAATCAAGTATTCTCTGCCCCCGTAAGCTACATTAAACGCTTGCCCGGCTGCTTCGCTGGGTGCCAGGCAGGCTTTGAGGTTGGCTTCGATAACATTTTCGATATAGGTGAAATCGCGGCTCTGCTTCCCGTCCCCGTTGATGGTGGGCCGCTCCCCGGCCAGCAGCTGCTTGATGAATTTGGGGATGACGGCCGCATAGGCCCCGTGGGGATCCTGGCGCCGCCC
>JAAZCB010001390.1 GCA_012513545.1 Clostridiaceae bacterium | reverse complement strand
TGCTTTCGGAAGGATTACGGCACTGTCAGTCGGGGAGACAAAAATTACAGTTAGCGTTGATGGGATAAATAAATCCTTCGATTTAAAGGTTGAGGAAAATGATGAATATCCGATCGAGGATATTGATTTAGGTAAGTATGAAGATGAAATGGAAACCGGGAAAAGCCAGAAACTTTCTGTAACTCTGTTGCCATCAAACTCAAAAGAATCAACAGTCAAATACAGCTCCTCCGATCCTAAGATTGCTTCGATTGATTCGTCAGGCGAGATAAAAGCATTAGAGAAGGGCAGTACAGTAATTACAGTTAAAGCAGGCGATATAACAAAGGAAATTAAAATAAGAGTAGTCACAAAAACTGAAAAGATTGAAATAAACAAGACCTATCTGGTATTGAAAGCAGGTGAGCAATTCGAGTTGGAATGCAAAGTTTTGCCGAAGGAAGCAAATCAAAAAATTGATTATAAATCAACCAACTCGTCAGTTGCAAAAGTAGATAATAAAGGTCTTATAACTGCTTTAAAGACTGGAGAAACCACAATAATTGCTTCGAACGGATATAATCAGTCATTGGCTACAGTAATAGTAAACAAAGAAATGGTTATTGTGGAGGATGCTGTCATACCGGCTGCTGGAAATGTCGATGAAGATGATTTATTGCTGAAGTTATTGAAGGAATCGGACGGAACAGCAACTATCAGTAAAAATGATTTAATATTAGTGTCAAGACCGGTACTTAAGCATTTGTATGAATCAAAAGGTACACTTGTAGTGGATGGAGACAAGTATAAAATTACAATAGATGGAAAGGATATCGTGAATTATGAAAATGAACTTCTGACGGAAATTGTGTGCGAAGAGGAGGGAAATGGTATTCAGATGCTTATAAATGACAACCATAATCTTCCCGGAAACATAAGTATTTCCTTTGATGATGCCAGGGCTAAGAAGGCAAAGCATTTGTACTTATATAATGAAACAAAGAAAAAATATGAATTAATCAGTAACTCGCTTGCAAATGGAACAATGAAGATAGACGTAGCAGGTAAATATCTATTGGCAGAAAGAAAATTAAGCTTCTTAAGTGTAAACATATTGCTGATTGCAGCAGCGTGTTTCTGCCTCTTGGCTGTAGTGGCTGCGTATATTTTTACAAAGAAGAAACACTGGTTCTGGTGAAGATAAGCGTGTTATTTAAAGAGGTATATTTATTAAAATAGGCATAGACAAGTCTTTCGACAATAGATTTATAAAAGAACATTGCTTTATGCAATCTAATTTTAACATATGAGTTGTTTTTGAAGAAATTTATGATAAAATGGTAGAAAGTAGGGAGAGCATTTAGCATGTGGAAGTTTAAGTAGATAGAAAAACGATTGTACTTGTAGTGATTGTTACATATTGCAGTAATTAGTAGATGTTTATGGTTTCATAACCTATAGTAATTTTTTACAAGGAGTACAATAAATTCACAAATTGATCAGTACTGATTAGTAGTAATAAAAGTAATACTGTCAAATACATTAATTACACGTTAAAAAACTTTTGATTAATGTGAATAAAACATATGATACATAAGTATCAGAAAGGAGTAAATTATGGAAATGTGTTATGATGGTGATCTGGTAATGCCCAAGAATTATGTTGCTGTTGATAACGATGAAATGGAATACATCGAGGGAGGAGTGACTTTTTCCCGCTCATGGATTGCTGTAGCAGTTGATGTTATCGCACTAGCTGTTGCACCATACTTGGCGCCAATAAAGTTCCTAGGCAAAAATTTGGCTAAAGCTCTTGTTTCTAAGTTTTTGCCGCAATTAGCTGGCGTGTTTAGAACTATGATTCAAATGGTTGCTGGTGTAGCAATTAATATGACAAATGGTGCTCTTGGAAATTTACTTTTCGGCAATGTCTGGTGTTTGACTTCGGTTGGTGGAATGGTAGGTTTAGCCGCAGACTATTTCAGCGATGGCAAGGTTGATGGAACAGTTAGAGTCTAGGCAGGAGTTCATTACCATTTTAAGTTATGTTTCGTTTCAAAGGATTTGCCTTTGAAAATAACTACTTACAGCATATCAAATTGGTTATGATTTGATACTTAGTCGGGTAAATTTAGTAAATTGTTAAAAACTATATTATTCGCAGGAGATGGTTTAGCAATTTTAACCATCTCCTACAATTGTAGCAAGTTTAAAATGTTCTTGAACAAAATGTAATGGAGGAATTTGCTCTATGGGAGTTAGTTGCAAGGCAAACAATTATGAGACAAAATATGTGGATGGGAAAATTGTTGCTTATAATGTTCTTTATAAGAGCAAGGTGAGCCATTTGGTTATTTCTGCGATAGCTGAAATGATTCTGCCGGATGTCAGGAGCTTTAACATTCCATTGGCAGTCAGCATTGAAGCTAAAGACACTGATAAAGTAATGATTGACAAAAAACTTGGTGTTTCAGGTGCATCAAAAGTTAATTACTTTATACCCAAATCGCATTATGAAAAATGGAAAAAGTCATATTTAATTATTAATCGACTGTTCATTGCTATAGAAATTGCATTGTTTTTACTATTGACTTATATCTTTATAATTCCTTCAGGATTTAATGCCATAATGGGAATATGTGCAGCAATTGTTTTGATACTCATTACTGTTCTCTGTGCGAAATTATTAAAACAACAAAACTTAGAGAAAAAATATGATGTAATTGATTATAAGTTTGACTAAAGCTCAGTAGCAGATGAGACAGCAGGCGATACTCCTTCTGTCTAGGTAGGATATTATTCACTTTGATTGTATAGTGTTTCAAAGGCTTTGTCTTTGAAAATAACCACTAACATTATATTAAGAGGGTTATGATTACTACTTAGATAAGTATTGTCATTAAAAAAATGGGGCATGCCTGTTGTTTCATTTATTTTATGATCTTACTTGCGGGTTGCGTAAGGATTATAATGATACCTCAAAACAAGACATACAAAACATCAATAATAAGTCAGAATAGTGCCATGGGAATAAGACGAAATTTCACACCAGAAGAAAAAGCTAAAATTGTGATTGAGGTAAGAAAAAACGATGAATGAGATTGTTGCTGAACATGAAATTCACCCAAACCAATTAAGTCGCTGGAAGGCAGAATTCTTAAACAATGCAGGTAGAGCTTTCAGTAAAGAAACCGACGAAGTAGAGAAGGACGATTGAGTTTTTATCAGAGAGAAGAGAGTCCTGAATGGTAAATTTACATATCTTTGTTTGGTTCGCAATATCATTAAATTCAATAAAGAAAATTATTTGTGAGATGCTGGATGATATATCATCGCACAAGCCAATTGAAATAATATTGGTTCTTTCTATAGATTTAGAAAGAATAAAAGGTGCTATTGTAATAAGAAAGAAGGAGTCTTATTCAGTTACGGAAGCGTTTGTCTGTTTTTACGAGGCTGGTCACATTGCATTGACAGTGAAGATGAGAAAATGAGTAATGTATATAGAGTAGTAGAAATTATAAACGTTTGAGCTTGCTTTTATTTATACTGTCTTCTGTTATTTATGGTATGGTCTTTTTGATTACTTCGCAGCCATGAACCAGTAAACTGGGTTTTTTGTTTATATTAACAATACTTATATTATTTTTTAAATAATCAGCATACCATTTATAGTGTTTCTGGATGAACCATTTGGAGCAATAGATTTTATATCTGCAGAGTCAGTCATGGATTTTCTGAAAGCATACAGGGACAAACACAATACTATTGTATTATCCACACATCTAATAGACATTGCACAGGAAGTAGCTGACGAAATACCATTTTTAAACAATGGGAAAGTATATCAGCTAGAAAATAATTTTTCTCATCCTAAAGAGATTAAGAAATGGATAAGAGATAATGTGAATTTACCTGGTTATGATTAATGAGGTTTAATTGAGCTATGAGTAATATGGGATAATTATAAGGGGGATTTATTAAGATGATTTGGTGGTTTGCAATAGGATTCATTCTAATGGCAATATTATCAATTTGTAGTTATTGGATGGGATATTACAAGTATTCCAAGTATGAATCGGAAAAAAGAGATAAAAATTTTAATAGAGCATTACTTTACTTCAGAATGTTTTTTGTATTTTTTATTGCAGGCATTATTATACTATTCACAGGTTATTTATTAAGGGGTGACAAGTAGCTTATTCAAAACAAAAGCTTCGGGACATAGAGTCCCTCAGTTTTTCCCTCTTTCACTTCGTTCGAAAGAGGTTAAACAAAGAGTGATACCGTAAAGTATCACTCTTCCTGAATTACTAATATTAATAAATGAAAAAAGTCGATTATTATTTAAAAAAAAATGGTATAAGGAAATATAAGACCTATTTCCAATATATTTAAAGAGTATAAACAGAACTTTTAATGGCAACCTGGCAATCATATCAGGATTAACTAATCCCTGACTTAGATCCATTGGCTTTGCGTCACCATTTTTCAACGGTTTTGCCCTGTTTCATAAGTCTATTTATCTCCTTATACCGTGGTTTAAGGGAGGTAGAATGTATTACAATTTAATTATAGCATAAATTATGTTAACGATAAAACGGCGTATTCGTTAAAATACTATTAAATTATTACTTTATAGCTAATTTTATACCGATGTTTAATTGGAGCTGGATATATCTCGCAAATTCAATTTATATTTTTTACTAATAAGAATATATATGTTTTGTCAGAACAGATCAACTAATGCAATTAAGTTATCATAAAAATTGTTTATTAATTCGTTTTACCTTGTTGTAAAATGGTAATAATATGTTATACTAATTACTGAAATTATTATGACTGATAATTTGTTAAAGGTGCTGATAGTACCTTAAGTTTATAAAAATTGGTAAGAGGAGAGGGCGTTTATGTTTGGCAATGCAGTTTATAAATTTTGGTTGGAGAATGATTACTTTGACAACGACACAAGGGAGGAGCTTGGCAGGATCAAGAGTGACTCTAAAGAAATAGAAGAAAGGTTTTACAAGGACCTGGAGTTTGGCACAGGTGGACTTAGAGGGATTATTGGCGCAGGAACTAACAGGATGAATATTTACACTGTCAGGAAGGCTTCACAGGGGCTCGCTGATTATGTAAACAGTCAGGGGTTTGCTGAAAGA
>JAAZCB010001389.1 GCA_012513545.1 Clostridiaceae bacterium | reverse complement strand
GATGGTTCAAGCGCCCTGCATATCCTACATTTTCAAGGCACAGCAAACATTTTGGATAATCGGATTTTACCATATTCCTTTGGGCTTCAATTTCTTTTGGATCCTTTTCAGGCTTTGAAAGATTTATTGTAATTTCCATTATTCCATACTTTGTATCTGCTATCCAGTGTATGTTTCTGGATATCCTGTCCATTCTGATGTAATTTGAGTTCAGTGACAATCGGTAGAAATAGTCTGTTGCAGCCTTAATTCCTTCCTTCATTGTTATCCTGCGAAATATATTAACAAGCTCTGATTGCCGCGGCATCAGTTGGGCCATTAACCTGGCATCAAGCAAATCTCTCTCGGTGACAGTGTTATTAATCAATCCAATATCGACAGCATAGTCAAGTAAAACTTCCAAAATGAGCGGCAGTTCATCATGGGTTTCCACTTTTAAAGGCTGGCAAAGAGGCTTGTCAAGCCTTAGAATATCAAGCAATTGATTTCTTATCTGCGGTAAATCCCACAATGACATCATTTCATTCTGAATTCCAAACCTTAATAGTCTTTCTACATATTCTGCTGCCTTTGCTTTCTTATCCTTCAAGTCCCAAAACCCCCATTCAGAAATCCCCAGTTATAGGTTTACGTCCGAAAAAGCTAATATATCAAGGGAAAAATGACTTCATTCCGCTTATAGTATTTGTATCTTTAATATTTTTACAAGGAAAAAATATATGGTTATTTACTCAGCTGTTATCTGCTGCTCTTACCCCATCACCCGCTACGGCAATATAAATATCAGCTTTAAGGCCGGCTCTTTTTTCATAGTTTAAAGACACATTCCTTATAAAATCCTCAATAGAAGTTTCTCTGACAATATTAACTGTACAGCCTCCAAAGCCAGCCCCCGTCATCCTTGCACCCAAGGTTCCTTCAACCTTCAAGGCCTCATCAACCAAAACATCAAGCTCCGGGCAGGACACCTCATAAAGCTCGCTTAAGGAATAATGCGACTTAACCATTAACTCACCAAATTTTGCAATATCATCAGCATTAAGCAGACTCACAGCTTCTTTAACCCTTGCATTCTCATACACTGCATGCTGCGCTCTCCTGCGATGAACAGGATCTTCAACAGCTTCACTAAACGCTTCAAACTCTTCAATAGTCAAGTCACATAGATTTTTTGCATCAATATGCTTTTGTAGGTTAATCAGTGCATTTTCACATTCTTTTCTTCTCTCATTGTATTTTGAATCAGACAGTCCCCTCTTTTTATTGGAATTGCATATAACTATCCTGTAATTACCCGGGTTAAGAGGAACATACTCATAAGCAAGCGTATTACAATCTAAAAGAATTGCTGTATTTTGTTTTCCAAAGCCTACTGCAAACTGATCCATAATACCACAGTTTACTCCAATAAATCTCTGTTCTACCTCCTGTGATAACTGTACAAGCTTTAGTAAAGACAGTCCCGCATTAAAAACCTCATTTAGGGCATACGCGGTAACAACTTCAATGGACGCCGATGAAGATAACCCAGAACCATTAGGTATATTGCCATAATAAAGAATATCCATTCCGCACAGATCAATTCCCATATACTTAAAATAGCGTATTATCCCTTTTGGGTAGTTGGCCCAGGTGTCAACAGGGTTAAATATTATGTCCTCTTTCAGGTCAATGCTGACCTTTAGAGGCATATTAAGCGATATTAAATTGATCATGCTGTCCTTTCTCTTTCTTACTAGCATATAGGTCCCCATATCAAGTGCACAAGGAAAAACACACCCGCCGTTATAATCAATATGTTCTCCGATCAGGTTAACCCTTCCTGGAGCAAAACAGCACATTATCTTATCTGACATTACACCGCTTCCATAATACTCATTAAATGATTGAACCAGTCTGTCTGTCATAAGCAACCTCCTTACCTATATGGTTTATGTTTGGAAAGAGCTAATATTTTAAGCTTAAAATGCCTTTGTTCTGCTTAAAATACTGGCATCAATAATAAATGTTATAACCATAAATTATATAAACTGCCGATATATCAAACATGTCTTTACCCTTAAATTAACTCATATGTACTTATTTGTCATATTCCGTTTATTCGTAATAATTATGTTGCTTCTTATCCTTCCATGATCCAACTTATGGAATACTCACACAAGTCTGGTACCTTCTCAATTTGTTGGGGTAATATCTGCCATTTTCCTGTAATACCCGCATTATTTACAGCAAGCTCAAAATGACACATTGCGATTCCCATATCAACTCTCTGTATGTCATATGGCAAAATTTTCGAATACCCCTTAGTGTGCTGAAGATAAAAGCTGAGTTT
>JAAZCB010001388.1 GCA_012513545.1 Clostridiaceae bacterium | reverse complement strand
TGTTTATGGTCAATTATATCCAATTTATCATAAAGACAGTATTGATAACTGGTTAGGAAACAGAATTTTATTTTATGTCCTAAGGAGCGGAGATAAGTATACGGCTTTTGCTGACAATAAAAAATGGGAATTATATAGAGATACTCTGCCATACACACCCCTGCCAAATGTGGATGTTTTATATAAAATTACTGGCGTCAATGATACTACATTTGAATCATATGAAAGGTATATTAAACTTTATTATGAGATGGGTTACAATAAAAAAATTTGTGAGTTTATTTCCATAATTGAGAATGTCAGTCTTCCTGAGATGATGAGATTTGATGCAATTTCATTGTTTTCAAGATATATGTCTGGATATCGAGAATTAAATGAAGGTGAGCACTCTAAGAAAGATTCAATTATATTTTATCCAAATGATCCAATTATATTAAACAACTATATATTAAAGTGGATGACTGGGGAGAGGAATCTAATATTTTCGGGTTATTATCTAATGAAAGTGGAGAATATATACACAGAAATAAACCAAGATTATAAATATAGTGTAAATAGGGTTGAATTATTAAGAATGCTATTACAGAGAAATGATTTAAATGAAGAAGACAAAAGATATATTAAAGGTCGCCTAAGTTCATTCTCTAATGATTGTAACTCAAAGATTAATAGCCTAGAAAATAATATTGAACAATTAAAGCTTATTATTAATCAATTAGAATAACCCTTTAACTCCCCCTTGAGCAAAGTATACTACAAATGCGCCCGGCGAAGTTTCTAACTTCGACGTAATTAAAAACTTATTTGCAACCAATGCATTTTTAATTAATTATTGAACTAAAATCAGGTGGTACACGCCATAGCGTGTCCGACATACTTTTTTTTGATTGCAACTTTATAAGATCTACTGATTTGCTTGCTCCTGTTACCGCGTGTGTCCTCACTCTTGATAACGAAGCCGGGAAAGTTACTCCGCTTTTACCCCGCTGCCGCACGATTTCATCGTGTGGCTTATAAAATAAAGCCATTATCTTTATTCAGAAATTTAGTTAATAGCAGAATAAAATTTTCCAATGAGCAGAAACTACAAATTCCATAATTCTACCATTGGTAGTAATTATTTGCTGCCGCAAAGCCACACGAGAGGACTCGTGCGGCAGCGGGGGGAATTATGGTGAAGATAATCTAGACTGGGGAGGAGATTTTAATGATAAAAAGGACTGGATGCACATTGGAGTGCCTAGAAATAAATGCATTAAATTTATAACGAATCAATTTAATAACTGGTAAAGCTATGTTGAAGTCTAGAACTTGGATTATTGGAAAATTTTTAATTATCAGTTTTACCATGTCCTATGGACAGGTTGAATTTAAACCTATTGAAGATCTTTTTGAAGTAATTTGGATGGATACAATTAAAATCAAGGGAAGTCAAGGAGAACCTATGATTAATGGCAAGCTTATCATTCCTCCATATGGTAATGATGGTTGTTATTTGGCGGAAACAGGAGAAATACTTTACTACACATTCTTACCGCATCAAAAGATTATCAAAAGTAACCTCTCAAGCAGATACGTGCTGTTTAAAACTGAAAGCCATAATATTATCTTTGATATTATAAGTGGCAAGGAGGTCTATGATAACTTTTATAAGATTGTAGAGGACCGAACAAGAAACCCATATATTCATAAGAATAGGATTATAGAAAGCAGGTATGTTTGTTTTGCCACTAGCATATCAACATTTACCTGTGTAGATACTCTTACCATGCGAGAAAAATGGTCGTTCACATCGGAGGCTGAATTGTTCGATGATTATTTAGAGTATGAGGGTATTATCTATTTGGGTTCGGATAAATACCTCTATGCAATTGAACTTGAAACCGGTATGACTAAATGGAGTTTAGAAGTAGGAAAGCTGTTAACTAATTTAATAATAATTGATGGACACATTTATGGATTTTATAAAGCAAAAGGTGTTGTTGCAGTGGAGCTTCAAAGTGGGAAAATCATATTTACTTCTGATAGAGTTGGACTCTTTTTAGATGCAAAAAAGTTAATAGACAAAAGCGATACTTTATTCGTCATGGATTCACGACTATATGCTCTAAATATTAATAATGCAGAATGGCTATACATTGCAGATGAGTTTGATGCTTGTTCAAATGAATCCTATTTTGTTTATGGTAACCACATCATTTCACAAATTTGCAGTTGGTCAGAAAATTACTATGCCTTAGTAGCATTTAATAAACGCACAGGGAAAATTGTATATAAAGTTTCAGATGAAGAGAACATAGATCCCATGTTAAATCAATTTCTTGGTGATGCAGTTCATTTTAGTCATCTCCGTGATAATATGATTTTTAGTACATCAAGACAGCAATTAAAAGACGGTTTTTGGATGGCCAGAATTTATGGAGTAAGGATAAAATCTACAGAATAATTGAGGTTCTTAAAGGAAAACGGATATGCTTACTTGCCATGTAAGCTTAAGCCCCCACTACCCCCCCCCGCTGCCGCACGATTTCATCGTATGGCTTATAAAATAAAGCCATTATCTTTATTCAGAAATTTAGTTAATGCCAGAATAAAAATTTTCCATGAGCAGAAATTATAAATTCCATAATTCTACCCTTGGTAGTAATTATTTGCTGCCGCAAAGCCACACGAGAGGACTCGTGCGGCAGCGGGGGGTTAAGAAATATCAGTTCTGGAGACATGATAACAAGCCAATTGAACTCTGGAGCAATAAAGTGATCAATGAAAAAA
Organism: Clostridiaceae bacterium; assembly: GCA_012513545.1. The sequence goes on along the minus strand of JAAZCB010001388.1, from coordinate 2,687 downwards.
TATCCTATATTCACAATAATCCGGTAAATGAAGGTTTGGTTTATTATCCGGAAGATTATGTTTATAGCAGTGCCAGGGATTATAGTGGCAAAAAGGGACTACTGGAAGGAGTAATATTAGCTATGTAGTTGCTTAAGCCACACGAGAGGACTCGTGCGGTAGCGGGGGAAGCAATATTTACAGGAACATCAAAAAGACCTGATGAGTTTGTTGTAAAATACACTATAGACGGACAACCATTTAAAGAAACGTTTAAAAATCAATAAGAATGAGATCTCAGAAAGAAATATTTAATCAAATAGCGATTTCAATTATAGATGTTTTACCACAAGGTGAACAGTTTAAATATGCTGTTTTAGAAATAAAAAGACTTGACAGAAATGTTGGTTTTACAGGATATTACATTACTCCAAACGAAAGCAAAAAATGGCTTGATATTTTTAGTTTTAAATTAGACACAAGTTATATTGAGGACTTATACCAAATTACCCAAACCCAATCGCCTATACATGCCAATTGGAACAGGGCAAAATATACACTATACCCCGAAGGAAAAATGCAGATAGATTATATCTGGGATGAAGAATTACAACAAGAGGTCGATAAATACAATAAAAACCAATCCTGACGGGTTGGTTTTTTGCTTTATAATATAGATTGAATCTTTCTTTTAGCGACAAACGCTTCAATTACAGAGAATATATTTTTACGGTCTTCTTCGTTGAACTTAGAAACTTCAACGATAAGTTTTTGAATATCCTTATCGGGTTCTATGTCCACTTTTCAGGTAAGGTAATCTAACGACACATCAAGTATATCTGCAATTTTACGGGCAATCTCTACCGATGGGGAAACCTCGTTGCGTTCAGACCTTCCTAATACATTTTTGTGGATACCAAGCTGTGCGGCCAGTTCTGTCTGCGATATATTCTTCTTTTTTCGTTGTTCAACAACTATGCTCCCGAAATCCAATTTAAAACTTATTAGGGTTCAAATCCCCCCCGCTGCCGCACGATTTCACTTTGTGGCTTATAAAATAAAGCCATTATCTTTATTCAGAAATTTAGTTAATAGCAGAATAAAATTTTCCAATGAGCAGAAACTACAAATTCCATAATTCTACCCTTGGTAGTAATTATTTGCTGCCGCAAAGCCACACGAGAGGACTCGTGCGGCAGCGGAGGGGAAAGTTTCACCCAATGGCACTATTGTTTATAAAGAATTAGATGCAAATGCCAACGTAATAGGAATATTTAACCCTTTAGGAATATTTAACCCTTAATAATGAGAGACGTACTTAAAAGTGAAGAATACTTCAATAATAAAATAGAAGAATTGAATGAAGGTATAAAACGCTTTCAGGAATGGATCCGAATTGGCAAAACACCTCCTGACAGAATTAATATTGTTAAACGTGCAATGGTTTGGGATATTATATCTTTAGTGAATTGTAAATATTCTCAAGGAACCTCTCCAATAGAATTAAAATTTGATTTATTAAGAGCTATTGACTTAACTTATGAAAGCTGGGACGGATTCTGGTTGGCAAAGAGAGGAGGTCCCAATGAACTATTAACTCTGAATCAATATGGCTTGGATGCCTATGATCAAATGCTTTGGATGCTTTCATTAGGTTTTTTATTGAATATTTCAGATGAATTGTTTAACAGACTAATAATTGTTATAGATCGAGATAAAGTTAAAGATGCTCTTTTTGAATTTATTCTATCGGCAAAGATTAGAAATAGACCTCCAATTAGAGAAGAAAGCTATTTTGAATCCAACGGAATTCCCACTTTATTTTTTAAGCTCAGAACATCTTTGTATGAGACAAATAATAAAAATGCTGAAAAATTGGTGGAAGAATTTATCAGGGAAGATTGGTATAGGAACCATAAAGATTCCGGCTGGTATAATAGTCATAAAAGTAAAAACAATATTTACTGTGGATACTGGAGTTATGAAACAGCTGCGATTGTCAAGATAAAGAACCTGGATGACAGCTCTTTTAGGGATTGTCCCTATTACCCGGCTGATTTGGTCAATGTAAAATAAAATTCTCTGTTGTTTCTCAAAAAGGCTTCACCGCCCCGGAACAATGTTCATGAACTGGTATGGTAGGAGAGGTTGTTCGGATTCCCGCTTTCCCACTTTCTCGGGAAAACACAAACAGAAGCTCAACAAGCTTTACAGTATGTTCATGTGCATCAGTTTCGGAGTAGTGTCGGGGTGACTTGAAGTCACCCCGACACTGGCTGTATGAAACCGGGCGTCAACAGAACAACTGATCAACGAAATGAACCCGGAGTGGATTGATTTGAGTTGCGGGTTGGGGTTGCAGGTGGAGGGGTGATTATTGTTCATTCGGGAAAGCCGTTGGGATTCCCGCTTTCGCGGGAATGACCGCCAGGGATGAATGGAGCATACAGGTGCAACTGGAATTCGCCTTTTTACAATCCCCTGCATTTACAGCCTCTTGCATAGAAAACACCCGCTGCAGCCCACTCGCACAAATGCCTTTATTGCATTTTGAATGGCCATTGGCAATACACTCGCCCCAAAGCAGTGCCTTTAATTCCGGCATGCAGCATAATTGCACCCCGTCATGCCCGCGACAGCGGGCATCCGCCAAACCCTTAAACAAAGCCAAATGCGCACCCCCCCCCGCTCGCGTGGATTTGCAATCC
>JAAZCB010001387.1 GCA_012513545.1 Clostridiaceae bacterium | reverse complement strand
ATAAAAACATTTTCAGATAAACAGTTTGGAATAATTGCCGGGGAAGCAGGAGAGGCTTTGTGGGACATAAAAGACGAAGTTTCGGATTTACTTGTAAATGCTGTTGGTACGAAAATTATAATAGATAGCAGCATTAACAGTGCTGTATCAAGCATTGAAGAATGTTCTTTGGATATCGGCAAGAAATTGATTTCGGAGATTGGACAGAGCTTTAGTTATGTTGGGGTTGGGCTAATAAGTACTAGTGTGGGAATAGTTGATTTGAAAAACGGACTGACAAAATTACCTGTAGATATTGTTTCATTATTGAGTAATGCAAAAGATAGTTTGTGGGAAGTTTGTTTCGGAAATATTTATAATAATTTTAAACGTGCTGCAACAATGGCTGTGCCGAGAGTTGACCCGTTAGCGCTGGACTTGGATGGGGATGGAATTGAAACTGCAGGAATAGATGATGGTGTATATTTTGACCTTGATAACAATGGGTTTGCAGAAAAGACCGGGTGGTTGAAAACAGATGATGCATTGCTCGCATATGACAGGAATAAGGATGGGATAGTCAATAACGGAAATGAACTGTTTGGAGACCGGACTCTTCTTAAAGACGGAAATTATGCCTCGAGTGGTTTTCAGTCGCTGGCTGAGCTTGATGAAAACAAGGATGGAAAAATAGACGAGAAGGATAGTGCTTTCGCTGATTTGAAAGTATGGAAGGATTCAAACAGGAATGGTTTCTCTGAAAGTAATGAACTTTTTAGCCTGGAGGCATTTAAGATTAAAGAAATCGGAACTGGTTTCGTTGTATCAAATACTGATTTGGGAAATGGAAATACTGAGGTTTGCAAAGGAACTTTTACCAAAACTGACGGTACGGTTCAGACTGTGAGTGAATTGCTGCTTGAACGCAATACTGCTTCTAGTACTACAGCTGATGTGATAAGGATAGACAATGATGTATGGGAGCTTCCTGAAGTGCTTGGAAATGGCAATATGTACAGTTTGAGAGAAGCTATGAGCATGGATGAGAGCGGAGCATTGAAAAACCTAGTCAAAGCATTTGTTGAGGAGAAGGATGAGGGGAATAGGAGAAACCTTCTTGAAGAAATTATGTTCAATTGGGCTTCGTGTGCTGATGTTGAGCCTTTGAGCCGCGGTAGTAATATGGATGCAAGAAAGCTTAGTGTCATAGAAAAATATTTCGGAAGTAATTATATTGGAGTAAACGGTTCAAATCCTAATTCAGCGGCAGCACCTGTCCTGGAAAATACGTATGGAAAATTGTCGGATTGGGTGTATGGAGTAATGATGAGCCAGACACATTTGAAGGATATAATCTGGTCTGTATCACTAACAGGGGACTTGAGCAAAGTAACAGAGAAGATAGACAGTATAATTGAGTCTGACAGTGATCAAGGAAAAGGCATATTATCGGCATATGTTAATGCAGTCAGTGCAATGGATATTCTTGATGATTCCATCATGCAAGATTTCAGGGAGTATTACTTCAAGAAAGGTGAGGAGTACGTAAGGGCGATTGATTTTGCAAGCTCGACTGCCATTTTTGGCAAGGATACGAATGAGGTGCTGAATGGAAGTGCTATTAATGATGTAATAGCTGGCGGAGCCGGTAATGATACAATTAACGGCAATGCTGGAAATGATATTTTATATGGGGAAGACGGAGCCGATCAATTATATGGCGGTGACGGAAATGATGAACTGAATGGAGGAGCGGGGAACGACAGATTGCAGGGGGGATATGGGAATGATACATACATATTCAACGTGGGATCAGGGCAGGACGTAATATATGATTATGACAGTACAAGCGGGAATGTAGACACAATAGT
>JAAZCB010001386.1 GCA_012513545.1 Clostridiaceae bacterium | reverse complement strand
GATTAACAAGGAAACCGGAGAGGTAAAGGAACAGGAAATTTTTATGGGAGATTTCCCGTTAATGACTGATACGGGCACATTTATAATAAATGGTGCTGAGAGAGTTATCGTCAGTCAGCTGGTTAGGTCACCTGGCATTTACTATTCAATGAAATTCGATAAGACCGGAAAACAGCTATACTCAAATACAGTTATTCCTAACAGAGGGGCGTGGCTGGAATATGAGACTGATTCTAATGATGTTCTATCGGTTAGAATTGACAGAACAAGAAAACTTCCCGTTACGGTTCTTGTAAGGGCTTTGGGATATGGAACAGATCTTCAGATAATGGAGCTTTTAGGTGAAGATGAAAGAATAAGTGCTACTATTCAAAAGGACAGTTCAAAAACTGAAGATGAAGGACTACTTGAAATATATAAGAGACTGAGACCTGGGGAACCTCCTACAGTTGAAAGTGCGCGTTCGCTTTTAAACAGCTTGTTTTTTGATCCTAAAAGATATGATCTTGCTAAATTCGGAAGATTTAAGTTTAATAAAAAGCTGTCAATTGCTTCAAGAATAAGCGGGTTTATATCAGCTGAGAATATTGTGGATCCTTCTACCGGTGAAATTCTAGTACCGGAAGGGGAGAAAATTGACAGGAGCAAAGCTGAAGCCATTCAAAATTCCGGTGTCAATGCAGTGCACTTGAATATTGACGGTAAAAAAGTAAAAGTGCTGGGAAATTCCATGGTTGATATCCGTGGGTATATAGGTTTTGATCCGAAGGAAGCTGGAATTAGCGAAAAAGTCAAGCATGATGTTCTATTGAGTATTCTTGAAGAGAATAAGGATATCGGAAATGAGGACTTAAAGAAGGTCCTCAAAGAACGAATTGATGAGTTAATACCCAAGTATATAACAGTAGAAGATATTATAGCTTCAATAAATTATATAATCAACTTAAGCTATGGAATTGGTTCAACTGACGATATAGACCACCTTGGTAACAGAAGACTTCGTTCGGTAGGTGAGCTTTTACAGAACCAGTTCAGGATAGGATTGGCAAGAATGGAGAGAGTGGTCAGGGAAAGAATGACTATTCAGGATATAGATATTGTAACACCACAAGCTCTAATAAATATAAGGCCTGTTGTTGCTTCTATAAAAGAGTTTTTTGGAAGCAGCCAGTTGTCACAGTTTATGGATCAGACAAATCCATTGGCAGAATTGACACATAAAAGAAGGCTGAGTGCTCTGGGACCTGGAGGATTAAGCAGAGAGAGGGCAGGCTTCGAAGTTCGTGACGTTCACCACTCGCACTATGGACGTATGTGCCCGATAGAAACTCCTGAAGGACCGAATATAGGCCTTATAGGTTCATTAAGTACTTATGCAAGAATTAACGAATATGGCTTCATTGAGGCTCCCTACAGAAGAGTTGACAAGGAGGCAGGCAGGGTTACTGAGGAGATTGTTTATCTGACTGCTGATGAAGAAGATGTATATATTGTTGCTCAGGCTAATGAGCCTCTGGATGAAGAAGGAAAGTTCTCCTCTAAAAGGGTCGTGTGCAGGTTCAAAGAGGAGTTTATTGAGGTTGAGAACAGTTTAATTGACTTTATGGATGTTTCGCCCAAGCAGGTTGTATCGGTTGCTACATCAATGATACCATTCCTTGAGAACGATGACGCTAACCGTGCTCTTATGGGTGCAAACATGCAGCGTCAGGCGGTACCACTTATAAAAACCGATTCTCCAATAATTGGAACAGGTATAGAGTATAAGGCTGCAAAGGACTCGGGAGTAGTTGTTCTTGCCAGAAATTCTGGTGTTATCGAAACAGTTAATGCCAAGGAGATAGTAATAAGGACAAAGGAAGGCAGGAAAGATGTTTACAAGCTTCTGAAATACCTGCGTTCCAACCAGGGTACCTGCCTTAATCAAAGGCCTATAGTAAAAAAGGGAGAAGAAGTTGAGAAGGGTGATGTAATTGCAGACGGCCCTTCAACCGACAAAGGTGAGATTGCCCTTGGTAAGAATATTCTCATAGGATTCATGACCTGGGAAGGTTATAATTACGAGGACGCTATTCTTATCAGTGAGAAACTCGTAAAGGAAGATGTTTTTACATCAATTCATATAGAAGAGTATGAGGCTGAAGCAAGAGACACAAAACTTGGGCCTGAGGAAATAACCAGGGATATACCAAATGTCAGCGAAGATTCCTTGAAGGACCTTGATGACAGAGGTATAATCAGAATTGGTGCAGAGGTCAGATCTGGAGACATACTGGTAGGTAAGGTTACACCTAAGGGTGAAACAGAACTTACTGCTGAAGAAAGACTATTAAGAGCTATCTTCGGTGAAAAGGCCAGAGAAGTAAGGGATACTTCCCTTCGTGTTCCCCATGGTGAATCCGGTATTATTGTAGACGTTAAAGTCTTTACAAGGGAAAACGGAGATGAATTGTCACCGGGTGTCAATCAGCTTGTCAGGGTGTACATTGCTCAAAAAAGAAAGATATCAGTCGGAGATAAAATGGCTGGTAGGCATGGAAATAAAGGTGTTATTTCAAGAATACTACCTGAAGAAGATATGCCTTTTATGCCTGACGGAACACCCTTGCAGATTGTTCTAAATCCTCTTGGAGTTCCATCCCGTATGAATATCGGTCAAGTTCTTGAGGTTCACCTCGGATATGCTGCTAAGGCACTTGGTTGGAAAATTGCTACACCTGTTTTCGATGGAGCAACGGAAGAAGATATAGTCGAAACTCTTGAAAAGGCAGGCCTTTCAGGAGATGGCAAGACGATTTTATATGATGGGAGAACGGGTGAGCCCTTTGAAAATAGAGTGACGGTTGGGTATATGTATATGCTGAAACTTGCCCATCTTGTTGATGATAAGATTCACGCACGTTCAACAGGACCGTATTCTCTCGTTACACAGCAGCCTCTCGGAGGTAAAGCGCAATTCGGTGGACAGAGGTTTGGAGAAATGGAAGTTTGGGCTCTTGAAGCATATGGAGCTGCTTATACACTGCAGGAAATACTTACGGTTAAATCGGACGATGTTGTTGGAAGGGTAAAAACCTATGAAGCAATAGTTAAAGGTGAAAACGTTCCGGAACCTGGTATACCTGAGTCGTTTAAAGTATTAATCAAAGAGCTTCAGAGTTTGTGCCTTGATGTTAAGGTATATTCTGAAGAGCAGGAAGAAATTGCAATCAAGGAATCTGTAGAGGATGAGCTTGAAGAGCTTAATGTAAATATTGAAGGCAGAGAAGACGAGGCAGCTTTGAATGAATTTGGCGACATTGGCGAAGATGTTATCGATGAGGAAATTGATTCAGACGAATTTGATTTGAATGAACTCAGCGATATAAGCACAGTCGATAATCTTGAGGACAATCTTGACGAAGACATGTTCTCGGATGATGAAGGTATAGACGAAGATTTTGAAGACGAAGATTTTTAACGAAAGGAGAGAAGGCCATGTTTGAACTCAATAACTTTGATTCCTTAAAGATAGGTTTAGCTTCTCCGGAAAAGATTAGGGAATGGTCCAGGGGTGAAGTTAAAAAGCCCGAGACAATTAATTATAGAACTCTTAAGCCTGAAAGGGACGGTCTTTTTTGTGAAAGGATATTTGGACCTCAAAAGGATTGGGAGTGTCACTGCGGGAAATACAAAAGAATCAGGTACAAGGGTATAGTTTGTGATAGATGCGGTGTAGAAGTTACACGTTCCAAAGTCAGAAGGGAAAGAATGGGACATATAGAGCTTGCAGCTCCGGTATCACACATATGGTATTTTAAAGGAATTCCGAGCAGAATGGGGCTTTTGTTGGATATGTCACCAAGGGCTCTTGAAAAAATACTGTATTTTGCATCATATGTGGTAATAGACCCTGGTCAGACTCCTCTTTCGAAGAAACAGATTCTGTCGGAGAAGGAGTTCAGGGACAGTGTTGAAAAGTTTGGACATAAGTTCAGAGCTGGAATGGGAGCTGAAGCAGTAAAGGAACTTCTTGTGGAAATAGATCTTGAGAGCCTTTCAAGGGAGCTTAGGGTAGAACTTAAAGACTCTTCAGGACAGAAAAGAGTCAGGACAATTAAAAGACTTGAGGTTGTTGAAGCCTTCAGGCAATCAGGAAATAATCCGGAGTGGATGATATTGGATGTCGTCCCGGTTATACCTCCGGAGCTAAGGCCTATGGTTCAGTTGGATGGAGGCAGATTCGCTACCTCTGACCTGAATGATTTGTATAGAAGAGTAATAAACAGGAATAACAGGTTAAAAAGACTTTTGGACCTTGGCGCTCCAGATATTATTGTACGTAATGAGAAGAGGATGCTTCAGGAGGCTGTTGATGCACTGATTGATAACGGAAGAAGAGGAAGGCCTGTAACCGGACCCGGAAACAGACCGCTAAAATCTCTCTCTGATATGTTAAAGGGTAAACAGGGACGTTTCAGGCAGAACCTTCTTGGTAAACGTGTTGACTATTCAGGTCGTTCAGTTATCGTTGTAGGACCTGAACTTAAAATATTCCAGTGCGGCTTGCCTAAGGAAATGGCGCTTGAGCTCTTTAAACCATTTGTTATGAAAAAGCTGGTTAACGATGGTCTGGCTCATAACATAAAGAGTGCTAAGAGAATGGTTGAAAGAGTGAGAAATGAGGTTTGGGACGTTCTTGAAGAGGTTATAAAAGAGCATCCTGTGCTGCTTAACCGTGCACCGACCCTTCACAGACTTGGTATTCAGGCATTTGAGCCGGTACTTGTCGAAGGTAGGGCGCTAAAGCTTCATCCGTTAGTTTGTACTGCCTATAATGCAGACTTTGACGGTGACCAGATGGCTGTCCATGTACCGCTTTCAGCTGAAGCACAGGCAGAAGCAAGGTTTTTGATGTTATCGGCAAACAACCTTTTAAAGCCACAGGATGGTAAGCCGGTTGCTGTTCCTACACAGGACATGGTTTTAGGACCGGACCAGTAGAGGAGGGCACG
>JAAZCB010001385.1 GCA_012513545.1 Clostridiaceae bacterium | reverse complement strand
TTTAACGGGTTCGGAGGATTTTCATTTAATTAATAATTTGAGAAACACTATACTTAATACGAATTCTACAATAAAAAAATTAAATAATAAGATAATAAAAATTAAGAAAAATTAAGAAGAGGGTGTATATTATTAAGTGAATAAAAATGTGCAAGAAACCTTGTGAAGCAAAGGTATAGGTAAATAAGGCTTTCAATTATATGAATTACATAAAATTTTATAAAACAGTGCAATATAAATCTATGGTTATTTAAATTTATAACTGATTCCAACTTTATGAACAGGAAAAGGGGTTGAATTGGTGCTTATAGCAGGTATAATAGGCCAAAGGGACAAGGGTAAAACTGCAAACCTTATTAAATCAATATTGTCCGGTGCGAAAAGAAGGATAAGTATCATTGATTTAAAAAACCTTTCCAATTTAGACACAAATAGGGTGAAAAGTTACCTTGATGAACACAGGAGACATAACACGGAAATACTGATAATCAAAATAGATATGGAATGCTTATCTATAGAGCTCCTTGAATGCCTGTGTTTTGATATTATTATTTTAACTGATAAAGCCGATGATATTAGTGAGACTGATCTTGATAACTACAGGGAATTCACGAAAAAGGCCTTTTCACTGTTGAATGAAAAAGGGATAGCAATTGTAAATGCTGATGATAATGAACTTATACAGCTTTTACAGGGAATAAAACATCATATTGTAACCTATGGGTTTAATTTAAAGGCAAGTATAACTGCTTCAAGCATAGGAGACCTTGTTATAAAAGACAGCTTAATGTGTTGTCTTCAGAGAACTATACTTGCAAGAAACGGAAAATTAATCGAACCTCAGGAATTTAAGGTAAAAGCCGACATCGAAGGTGTTGATCCGTACAACGTTTTAGCTGCTGCAACTTTTGTCCTTATTAATGGAGTAGATTTCAATGTTGAACGATAATAATTAATACCTGTTAATTACTATAGGGTTTTAGCCGATATACAAGTACATGAAAAAAATGTATTAACAGGGGATTTCCAAGTCGAAAAATATGTACTATAATTATTATATGCTTTTTCTTTTAATTTGCTGTAATGGATGAGAATAAAAGATAAAAGATAAAAAGCATAAGGGGGACCGTTCTACAGTATCCTTTCTTGGTGAAAGTTGTTTTATTGTACAATAAGTAGTATCATAGTAGATGCTGCTTTTAGCTTATGTAATTACAGACTTTTTTATATTTATACAGTGTAATGCTTTTAATTTTAGTATGAAAATGTAAAACAATTAAGTCTAAAATTATGTATTAATGAATAATATTACATTAGATAAATTGTTAGATATACGTAAGAAGCCTAAGAGAGGAGTGTGGGGGGCGAATGGTCGGAAACATCATTGAGAACAACATGGTGACCATTTCCGGAAAGATAGCGTCGGAAGCAGAATTCAGTCATGAGGTATATGGTGAGGGTTTTTTTTCATTCCTGTTAGAAGTACCCAGGCTAAGCGACAGTTATGACAGAATATGCGTGACGGTTTCAGAACGGTTGATTTCAAAGGAAAGTCTGGAAATCGGAAAATTTATTGAGGTTGAAGGACAATTTCGCTCATATAACAACTATAACAATTATGGGGGAAGTAAATTAATACTAACCGTGTTTTCCAGGGAGATTAATTTTCTAGAGGATGAGAAAAAGATTAAAAATCCGAACCAGATCTATCTGAATGGTTTTGTATGCAAGAAGCCGGTATATAGGACGACTCCTTTCGGAAGGGAGATTACCGATATATTACTTGCAGTTAACCGTCCATATAACAAATCCGATTATATACCCTGTATTTCATGGGGGAGGAACGCAAGATATTCTTCAGGACTGAACGTGGGAGATAACGTAAAAATATGGGGAAGAATCCAGAGCAGAGATTATCAGAAAAAGCTTCAAACGGGTGAAGTAGTTGAAAAAATTGCTTATGAAGTCTCTGTTTCAAAGATGGAGGTTTTAAATGATAATCCGCAAGGTGAAGAAGAGCCTGTTATAAATGAAGATGAATAGAAGAATATAAAGCTTTGTGAAATGGCCCTAAATATGGACTCGAGGGATTATTGCCCCCCGAGTTTTTTTATGCGAGCCTTTTCTAACTGAAAAGAAATAGTTTTATTCGCCTGTTTCTGACAAAATATCTCCACTGCCTCATAAGATAGGGAATCAGATAGAAATCTACGCCAAATGCCCTTCCGGCACCACCAAGCATACACAGCGCTGCAGGAATATACCACCAGGAGGTTTCGTACAATCCGGTCGAGAGCAGGAAGTTGAAATTAAGTCCTAATGCTGCAAGAGCTGCTATAAAGGTAAATGTACCTGTAATGAATGCCAGACCAAGTCCTATTTCGGTTAAAACAATGAGCCATTGAAAAACCAGTGCATTTGGCACAACTATATTATCTGCTATCCAGGCATACCATGAAGGGGTATGG
>JAAZCB010001384.1 GCA_012513545.1 Clostridiaceae bacterium | reverse complement strand
TCACTCTTACTATCCACATCAAAGCTGATGGTTGTTGAGTTGCCTATTCCTTTTATAGGAGGACGTCCTCCTTTTGCTACTTGAGAATCTTCTATGCCATTTGCATAATCCCGGATTAGCTGTCCAAAGCTTTTCAGCTTGTATTTTAAAAGTTCAATATCTGCATTAGCCAGCTGCCCTATAGTGTAAATACCCATCTGATGCAGTTTTGGTGCGGTAGCCCTTCCTACCATATACAGGTCTTCTACGGGAAGCGGCCACATTTTCTCCGGAACCTCTTCCGGGTAAAGAGTATGTATCATATCCGGCTTTTTTAAATCTCCGCCCATTTTAGCAAGAAGCTTGTTGTTTGATATTCCGATATTGACCGTAAATCCCAACTCTTTTTTAATACGTTCCTTGATGGCACTTGCCGCCTCTAGCGGAGAACCCCAGATTGCTTCCATCTCTGTGTAATCTAAAAAGCATTCGTCAATGCTGAATATCTGAATAGTGGGTGAAAAGTTATGCAGAACATCCATCATAGCCTTGTGGCATTGCATGTACAGGTCATAATGAGGAGGGATGACAATTAAGTTCGGACACTTCTGGCGCGCCGCAAAGAGTGATTCTCCTGTATGGATTTTGAACTTTTTCGCTGGAAGTGATTTTGCCAATACAATTCCATGGCGCGAAGCCTCATCTCCTCCAACAACAGAGGGAACTTCCCTTAAGTCTAAGGCTTCCCCGTGCTGTAGCCTGTTTGCAGCTTCCCAGCTCAGGTATGCACTATTAACATCAATATGAAAAATCGTCCTTTTGCCCATATCATCCACCCCAATAACAATATTATTCGCCGAACATATGTTCTTATGTATATTATAAGGCCGCTGATTTTTATTGTAAAGGCTCATTTTTTTAATTATAATACTATTAGAGTCTATAAAGCTTTAAAAAGAGGGGTTACATAATGGATAAAAGCGCAGAATACATATTCAGCCATACCTCTTCAAGAACAAAACTGATAAATTATTATAAGAACTCAGGCCACCTCATATGTCACGATACTGATAACAAAAAGCTCTTTGAAGATATAGAAGAATTTATCAGAGAGATTACGAAATAAGAATATTCTTTTCTTACCCCGAATTTACATTTACCGACTACGGATATATTTATTATTCGACAACAATGTTGAAGTTAAATCCTTAAAAAGACAATTAATTGGCATTCATAATCTTAAGAAATTCACTAATCCAAAAAATAATATTAATTTGCGTAAATTTTAATCCCCTTTGTTAATATATGAAGCTCCGACAAAATAATGAACACTCAAAATAAAAAGCTTCGGGAAATGGCCCTTAAATACTATATACGCTGCCTTATCGGCAGCGTATATTTTTACATTACAATAACTGCGAACCTACCTTACTCCGGTTGAACCAAATCCGCCACCCCGGCTTTTCCCTATGCTTTCAACCGAATCCACCAAAGTAAACTTGATTCTCGGCACAACCTGGAGCACCATCTGCGCAACCCTGTCACCTTTTCTCACTTTATAAGCACCACTTAAATTTCCCTTAGTGTCTATGGTCAGTAATTCATTATCCCTCCCGGTTTCCTGTGATGTGTTTGTCATAATTATTCCAAGCTCATCCCGGTAACCGCTGTCTATTGTTCCCGGCGAATTTGACAACCGAAGCGGAGTATTATAAGATATCCCGCTTCTTGGCCTTATTTGAATCTCATAACCTTCAGGTATTGCCAGCTTGAGTCCCGTCGGAATTATTACCGTTTCACCGGGATTTATGACAACATCTTCTGCTGCATAAACATCCATCCCCGCATCCCAGTCTTTTGCATAAGCAGGGACTACAGCCCCGTCCCTTACTATCTCCAAATAAACCTCAACATTATTTGTCATTAACCAAACACCCCCGGATAAAATCTATACACCTCTGAAATAATGTCCTTTCGTAAAGCCCTTTTCCTTTATTTCATTCAATAATTTTTCATGCTTTAAAACTGAGCTGCTGCCGTTTTTTAAAATATCCCCATGCATCCTTAATATTGCTTCAATTTCCAAAGGGCTCTCATCTACAAAATTCAGTCTTACCATATCAGCACCCGCAGCCTTGATTTTTTCCAGGCTGTCTGCCATTAGCAGTACATTGGCATTAAAAACAGTACTTCTGCAATCAACCCTGTCACACATTACCGGAAATTTCATTCCAATTCTATCCTTCAGGAAATAATTCCCCCTGCTGCATACCCGGCTGCATTCTGATGCAGCACTAAAATTACCATGTATACTGCCTGCCGGGCAGTACTCGCTCATCATAAGTGGTATTCTTCCATATACCAGCACTTCTTTCACAAAACCTTCAACGTCAGAAAAACTACCTATCTGAGAAAGAGTAAGCTCATAGGATAAAGTTGCACCACATGCTCCAAGCTTTACTATTTCCGTCAGAGCTGCATTGTTAAACACATTTAATGAGTAATCCGCCATTAAGCTTATATTTTCATAATTGCCTGCAATGCCGAGTGTTCCGGCATTCCCTGCAAGGAACCCGTCTATTCCTGTCTCAGTTATTTCCTTTAGTCTGGCCTTTAAAAGCCTGTCGTAGTTTCCCCTTGTTATTGGAGGAATGAAAACAAAGACTTCCTTCCCCTTTTCTTTAATTAACTCAATTATTTCCCTTCTGCTTTGCTGCCCGATAAAATAATTAAGCGGAATGTACAGCCTGTCTGCCTCTAGTTTTGCCAGGTCAATTTCTTCGTTTAATTTGTAGAAACATGCTGAAATTTTTATATTGTTTTTCTTATTTCGATTATTTCCCGGGAAATTCAACAGCATATCGCTAAATTTTAAATTTGCTGCAGCATTCCTTTTATAACGTGAAGCTCTTTTAATTTCAAGCTCGTTCAGGGCTTCCCTGCGCATATTGTTGATTTCACTCACAGGAAGGGACAAGTTATCTCCGATATCCATTTCCACTTTCTTAAACTCAAACGGGGTCTGTCCCGTCTTACCAAGCTGTTCGAGTATCCTTTC
>JAAZCB010001383.1 GCA_012513545.1 Clostridiaceae bacterium | reverse complement strand
AGACTTCTTCATTTTAGTGGCGGACTACTTTTTCTGTAGCACGCTAAAAAAGTATACCATATTTTTTGGTATACTTTCCACATATCATTGGCTGTGTTTTTGGTAGGGTTAATTCGTAGCGTATCCAGTCTGTTTAATAATACGAAAAAGATACTACATTATTTACCATTGGAACGAAATTAGACCTTAATGGTTTTACGTAACAGGAGGTATGAAGATGACAAAAATAACTGATAATTTTTGTGGTTATCTAAACGTAGGTGATGACACATTTACGTACAATGTATCAAATCACGTAGTAACTTTGCTTCCTGCTCAAATCGAGCAAGCTAAAAGATATGAAGTCCTTGATCGAATACGCTCTCGCGATATAGATCCGCCTGAGTACCTATTTGGTGTTGCTGATAATAATTACAAGATAGCAATGTTGCGAAATGGTAAAATCAGTGGCGATTCTTTTGGGCTAAATCCCTCTATTCAGTTTGGGACTCCTGTCATAATAAAAGCATCGGGCAATTCAGCTAATTTCTATAACATGTTAACAGCCAAGTGGAATACCTTTCACGCTATTACGTTTTACGGTGGTAACATAAATGCCTTGTATAACCCTCAAATTGCAGTAGAGCGACTGACATTTGATAAATACAAAAAAATGAGTAGTGATGGAGCGAATGAAATTAAGATACGACCGTGGGACGATTATACTCGTTCGGTTGACTTTGGAATAGACGGCGAAAAAGCAACGCTTACAATCTCTGTGTCACAAACTGGAGAGTCCAATAATTCTGAGGATATGGAGTCATATAGTCTTGGAAAACTAAACTCATTTATACGTTTTTACTTTGAAAATGCCCAAAGTTTTGACAAATTAGCAAAATACTATGGAATTGCAAAGTCTTTAATAGCGATCTTAACCATGCGAAACAATGTTTTCTTCGAAGTATATCTTAGCCAGCGAAACTCCGATAACCAATATTTTCAGACAGGAGTTTGCAAGATTTTTGACCATTATGAAAATTATTCTGCAAGGAAATGTCACAATGTGATTCCCATTCATATCATCCTCAACTGTGTTCCAACGCTGATTGACAAAATTGCGAATAACGAAGTTGAACCTTTGCTTGCGCTCTTACCAGAAAATAATAAGAGAGCTAAGCAAATATCAATTACGAATGTCCAAGATTTATGTACAGCTTTGGAGGTTGCCTACAATTGGAGCAAGAGGAGCAAAGAGAAAGATCCCCTTATAGCAGAATTGAAGAACAAGATTAGAAAAACAATAGCCGAATTTACTCAAATGCATAATGAAATTGATATTTATAAGGAAACTACAATAAGCAGTGCGTTTCAATATCTCGATTATACTTTGAAACAAAAGATCATCACAATGTACAATGAAAATTGTGATGCAGTCGATGCAATAATTTCAAAATGGTCGTTGCCGCAAGTAGATGAAGCTAATGTAGGTTCTTTCGTAAAACTCCGTAATAGCAAAACACATTCCGGCTCAATTGAATGGGGCGACAGTGCAAATCTTTATACGGCGTTACTTGCTCTTGAATATTCTTGCCTATTTAGATATATTGGACTGTCTAACGAAACAATTAAGTCTGCACTCCTCCATATATTTTAGCTTACACAACATTTGTGAGGTATAATCCAACTTTAAATTAAAAGATCGAATGAGCTTTTTTCGAAAAACTGGACACTATTAAGTTAGATTTTCTCACGTTTTCTCAAAATTTCTTTAAATATTAATTGTTCAATTTGAATAATTTTCCACATAAATAATATCAGCCGTTTATAACCTTATGCAACTTGATTCTTGTAGTACCTTTGCCTGAAATCAGAAGGTGTTAAATAATCTAATGATTGATGTCGTCTTTTTCGATTGTAAAATGTCTCTATGTACCAGAATATATCCCTACGAGCCTGTTCACGAGTAATATACTTCTTATTGT
>JAAZCB010001382.1 GCA_012513545.1 Clostridiaceae bacterium | reverse complement strand
TTAAGCGCAAATTGATTGAATTCTGCTCCGTTGTAACCATGATCCTGATCGTGACCAATAAGTACTATGGATCTGATCAAAGCAGAGTAGTAGCCATCACGAAGTCGTCCATACAGGTCATTTAAAATAAGTTCCATATCCTCTACAGTATTAGGATAGGCGTTTGTTGAAAGGACATTGGGATCAACTACATTAAGGAATTCTTTGTCACAGGCGGTAAACATTAATAATATGCTTAACAGCAGCCCTGTTGTATATTTTTTAACTTTTACTTTCATGATAAATTCATTTAAGGTTTTAAAAATCGATATTCACTCCTAACGAATACAATCTTGAGAAAGGATAACGTCCGCTCGCATTTTCGACGCCCTGATTCAAGATACTACGTTGATAGGGAGCAACGATGGGACATAATCCCTTGTATTTGGTCAGAATAAACAGATTTTCGCCGGTGAGTAATGCTCTTGCATTCTTGACTCCCAGTCGGGAAACAATATTTTTCGGCAGAGTGATACCTATTTGAAGGTTCTTTAATTGCAGATATGAACCATCCTGCACATGATAGGAAGAAAGTTTGGTCCAGTTTCCGGCTCTATCAGGTCTGCTTATTGTTGCAGCCCGGGGAACATCCGTCACCCCATTATCTCCAAAGAATGATGTCTTATAAATTGCAGGTGTTGAATTATAGTCAGAGTAAAAGTTATGAGCATACCCTTGGTAAGCGTTATAAATATCATTTCCAACGGTTCCGTTGAATATTGCTTTCAGAGTGATCATGTTTTTCCAGTTCCCTCCAAGTGTTAATCCATATGTAAACTTTGGCCATGGATTACCTATATATACCTGGTCAGCCGTATTCATAACGCCATCGTCATTTTGATCGACAAAAATCAAATCACCAGCCTGTGGTACAAAATTGTCGACTGTAGGCCTTTTCTCATTTTCACCAATATCCGTTTGATATATTCCTACGGCTTCATAACCATAGAATTGACCGAGAGGCAAACCTGGTTCCGAACGATTAGGATTCACAGCACCATATAATCCTGATCCGGATTCTCCAGCAATATATCCACTGGCTATATATAATTTCTCAATATCAGGACTCAATGAGATCAACCTGTTTTTATTAGTACCAAAATTTATTCCCACATTGTAGTTTAATACTCCAATATTATCACGGTATTCCAAATATAGTTCCAATCCCTTATTACTCATCTGTCCTACGTTAGCCTGAACTCTCGTACCAACACCAGCCGATGGAGATATAGGAACATTGTACAACATTTCCTTGGTCTGACGGGAATAATAATCGATATTAAATGACAAAACACCATTCAATAGAACCCCATCGAGTCCAAAGTTAGTGGTCGCAACCGATTCCCATTTTATTTCTTCATTTGCCAGTTGAGACGCAAGTGCGATACTTGTTTGTTTTGTATTGGTGTCAGTTTCTGACCAGTCTTGGGCATAACCTACGGTGTAGAATGAGGTATATGCAAAATCCGATCCGACAGCATTACCTAGAAGACCATAGCCGGCCCTTATTTTAAGCATTTCAATAAAGGGAACATTTCTGAAGAATTCTTCTCTTGATATAACCCATCCCGTGGAAATACCCGGGAAAATACCATATTTATTATTTGGTCCGAATTTAGATCCGTAACCATCCCTTCTTATATTAGCAGTTGCCAGATATTTATTAGCATAGGTATATTCAATCCTGCCAAACTGTGACAAAATGCGATCGAAAACGTTAGATTGAGTAAAAGCTCCTGATTGATTCAACACACTTGAAACCAATGCGGATGATTGTGGTTCATGAATCAGAGTTTCAAGATTATTATATTCCACTGCTGAAGTTTCTTTTTTTCGTGCCTCATAACCTGCCAAACCAGAAATATGATGATTGTTAAAAGTTTTATCGTAATTTAATGTGTATGTTACTATATAATCCTGGGTTTTATT
>JAAZCB010001381.1 GCA_012513545.1 Clostridiaceae bacterium | reverse complement strand
AGTACAGTAATTCTATCCGATATTTCAAATATTTCGTCCATGCGGTGCGAAATGTAAATAATTGCTACTCCCTGCTCACTTAACTTTCTTATTATATTAAATAAAGGTTTCTTTTCTTGTTCAGAGAGGGACGACGTCGGTTCATCAAATATAATAACCTTTGGTTTTAATGCAAGAGCCTTTGCTATTTCTACCATTTGCTGTCGAGCAATGGTAAGATTTCCGACTATATCGGTACTATTAAAATCACAATCCAATTCGTCTAAATAATACTTAGCATCTTTGTTCATTTTTTTCCAATTGACTGATTTATTGTTTGTTAATGGTAAGCTTCCAAGAAAAATATTTTCTGCAACGGTTAAATCCGGAATATTGGAAATCTCCTGGTGTATTAATCCAATGCCTTTATTTTTGGCATCCAATGGGTCTTTAATCTTTACTACTTCGTTATCGTAATATATGGTCCCCGAATCAGGCATATATATACCTGAAATTATCTTCATCAAAGTCGATTTCCCGGCTCCGTTTTCCCCTATGACAGCATGTACTTCTCCACAATTGATTTCAATGTCTACATCTTGAAGTACTTTTACACCAGAAAAAGATTTGGTTATTCCCTTGAGGACGAGAATACTATATTTAACGTCCTGTTGTGTAAGATTGACGGACATTAACACCCATCCTTCCTTTTTATGAAATACGAAAACTTATCCAGTTAATCGAATTATTAGGGGAGCAGAAACCTCCCAGCTTATTCGGACTATTCATTTAGGTTAGCCAAGAGATTTCTACTCAATTTTTCTAAACCGATAAGATTTTTTTCCTTCCAGCGTTTAATGCATCTGAGATGCACTTACGTGGATTCAAATACGTAATAAACATGTAGTTTTATGACTGTTTTTTTTACCAGTCTGCATTTTTCAGATCATAGCCAGGTACATTGTCCAAGTTTTCTTTGGTAAGCTTAATTATGGGAATCATTATCTTATCAGGAGTTTTTTGCTCACCCAAGGCCATTTTTATTGCTACATCGACAACTTGTCTTGCTTCATCCGTTGGGGGGATTAAGGTACATCCATATACTTCGCCGTTCTTTAACGCATCATATCCGCAGCCAAAATAAGCACCAGATACACATATAATATCTTTACCAGGTACCAGACCTCTGTTTTTTATGGCATTTAGACAACCTTGCATCAGATTATCGTCTCCTGCTACCACAGCATCAACATCCGGATATCTGGTCAACAAGTTTTCCATTTTGCTTTGTGCATCTTCACGGCTCCAATCGGTCCATTCCTGTTGCAAAACTTTTAAACCTGGATACTTCTGCAAATCCTCATCGTGAAGTGATTTCTGTTCTGCAACTGCATAACCTTTCTGTCCATTTACTGCAACTACGGTTCCTTGTCCATTCAGAGCTTCATTTAAAAACTCCACAGAGTGAGTTCCTGACATGCGGGTATCATAACCTACGTAGACTACATATGGGAGTAATTCATCAGCAACAATTGATTCCGGATCGAGAACTGGAATCCCTGCATCATATGCCGCTTTTATCTTAGTTCCAACTGTTGTGGAATCTACAGGCCAACAAATAATGCAATCCACCTTCTTCTGGATAAGTTGTTCCATATGCTGATCCTGCAGTACTGGATCAGCGTTGGCATCCAGTATTACGCAATCGATACCTTGCTTTGCTACTTCTTCTTTAAAGGTTTTTAACCAACTAACGGCCCAGGAACTATTTGGACCTAAATAAGACAATCCAATTGTAATATTATCTTTCGTTTTCTCTTCTGTTTGTTGAGGTTGTTCTCCCGTTTGGGATTCCCCTTTGCTGCAACCAGTCAATCCTATGACAGAGACTATTAGACTTAAAACTAGAATAAAAACTACAATACTCTTTCTGCTTCTGCTTTTCATGAACAAACCTCCTAATTATTATAATTTAGCTGCTTTCACCAATATGCAAATGTCTTTTACTCCCCTCCTTCCACTCCAAACAACATAAACCAAACTAACACATTATTTCTTAGGAACAATCACCCACTTATCTACGTAAAGTATAAGGATCAGTACCAAGCCCAATATCAGGGTACTGTATTTTGCCGGTAAGTACAGAAGATTCAAACCATTTGATATGAGTTGTATGGCTATAACTCCGAAAAACGTCTGAATTATTCCTCCGGAACCTCCAGCTAACTTTGTGCCTCCTAGAACGACTGCTGCAATAGCCATCATAATATAATCATCTCCGACCCACGGAACCGAACAATTTATTTTGGCAGCAAATAAAATTCCTGCTATTGCCGCACAAAATCCCATTATTACAAAGTTTATAATCAGGTTCTTGCTTACTTTGATTCCCGCATCTCTCGCTGCCTCAATATTCCCACCCACCGCATAGGTATCTCTTCCGTGTGCTGTGTACTTAAGGACAATAAAGGCAATGATAAGCATGACAAAACAAACAATTGTAATATAGGGAATAGGTCCTACAGAACCAGTCCCAAAAACAGTCAATGCGTCTCTTGTACCTATAATACTGGTTTCATTTGTGTAAATATATGTCAAGCTCCGATAGCCGATCATGCCGGCCAAAGTAACTATAAACGCATTAATACCTACTTTTGCCACTAACAATCCATTAAGCAGACCTAATAATATACCAGCAATCATTGCAACAATAAATGAGAATGCAATACTATGTTCTTCTGTTCCTATTACTAAGGCGGCACAAAACGCCAATATAGCACCAACCGATAAATCAAAATTCCCATTTATAATAAGGAATGTCATCCCTATAGCTAACGCAAAAAGAATTGACGCTCCTGAAAGGAAATTAGTCAGATTGCCCATGCTTAAAAAGTCTGGACTAATGATACTAAAAGCGATAAATAATACTGTAATCAGATAAAATACTGGCTGTCTTATTACGACTTCAATTATATTTCTCATGCCTCCTTCCTCCTTTTAGCGGTGATATCCAGCACAACAGCAACGATGATAATAAACCAGGTTACAAGCCATTGATAATAATAAGGCAATCCTAATACTATTACCCCACTATTTACGAATCCAATTATAAGAACACCTATTACCGTCTTAAAAACATTACCCGATCCCCCCAGGAGACTGGTACCACCCAGAATGACGGCGGTCAGTATCGTTAATTCATAACCTTTTCCTTGCTGAGTCATTATCGACAAATACCGTGACCCCCATATAATAGCACCCAAAGCAGCGGCAAATCCCGTAAGCACAAAAGTATAAAACGTGACCCATTTTTCCCTGATACCTGAATACATGCTGGCATCCCGGTTCCCACCAACTGCGTATACATATCTGCCAAAAACTGTCTTAGACAATACAATTCCAAGAATAATGGCAAATACAGCAAAAATAACGATAGATGAAGGAATGACACCACCTATCATGCCTCGACCCATCCAGGAAAATATTGTTTTAGCAGATGTATTTAAAAGCGTCCCATAAGCTGTACCTTGGAAAAAAATCTCCGAAAGTGCAGATAGAATCGAAAGCATTGCCAGTGTAATCATAAATGAATTAAGCTTTAGAAATCCAATCAAAAACCCATTAATACATCCAACCAGTATTCCCAACCCTAGGGTTGCTAATATCGCAATAGGTTCACTTCCAGGCCCCATAGTATAGATCAACATCATAGGAAATATATTGCCAAAGCTAATAAACGATCCAACCGAAATATCAAAATTTCCGCCAATAACTACATAAGTTATAGCGACAGCTATTATTCCTAATATTGATACTTGAGCAAGAACTTGAATAACATTAGTGAATGATAAAAACTCTGGTCTAATAGATCCTAAAACAACTAGTAATATAATGAACGCTATGATAAGAGCCTAATCCATTAAAAAGTCGAAAATTTTACTACGATTTCTAACTAATCCCTTAGAACTATCAATTTGTGTTTGCAATGTTTCACCTTCCTTAAGCTCTCTTCGTCATTTGCGAATATTGGTGACCATCAGTGGCTGGGCATGTGTATGCCATTCTCATTGCCAGTCT
>JAAZCB010001380.1 GCA_012513545.1 Clostridiaceae bacterium | reverse complement strand
CTGAACTCTCATTCTTACCTTCATCCCCTGCATCAGTCTTTTCAGTGTAAGGGTTGTAGGAAGGAAAATAGTCTATAAATCCATACACCGTGCAGTCAATAAGGTTCCCCTTGCCCCAGTCGATATAAATATTGTCTCCCTTCTTAAATCCATATTTATCCCTGAGACCTGAAGAAAGAAGCGCAGCCCTTTGAGCCCCGGAAAGAAGGTTAAGATACTCGTTTATGTGATATGGCAAAAGATCTTTTCTGAACCACACCGTATTACCAAATTCATGGGGTGTTATACCCATTAATCTTACATTGGCAATCCTCTCCACTCCGTTAGTCAAAGTAGCGCCATTATCAATAAAGACTTTTGTCATGCTTTCAACACCTTCAATTGAACAATATTCCTGATAATTGGGCTCTTTATATTTTTCAGAAGTCGTTGAAGCGGAACCGGTCTGATCATGTGAACTGCGGGTTAAATGCTTCAGATTGTTGTATGGCTCAATTATTACATCTGCTCCGTTTTTGTACATAATCCTGTCCACCATGTTGCTGTTTATTGTTCGCGCCTGGCTTGAATTAATGATTCCGAAGGACAGGGCAAGTATAATAAAAAGCATAATGGACTGCTGGTTCTTGTCTGCCCTGCTCACGTTAACAAGTGAAAAATATAAAACCGGATTCCACCATCTTACCCCCAACTGGAAAACCAATCTCATTAAGAGGGGATATATTCTAAGAAAAACAAGGCTTACTCCAAGAATGAAAAAGGTAGAAATAAAGAACAGCAAAGGATCGACTCCTAGATCAGTTCCTTTTATTCCTGTGATACTAAGAAGAGCCTGCCTGTTTTTAAAACTATATAGTCCGTAAATGGATAGCCCCATTACCAGAAAATCAAGATAAAACCTTTTCCAAAGAGGCTTTTCATTTTCTGCCGCCAGACTCCTCTTATGATGGACAATGCCTTTTGTACTGGCCTTTAAGGCTGGAACAAGCATAAAAATCAAGAATACTGCCGCTCCAATTAAAGAATACAGGTAAGCATGGGCATTAATGTTTAAGGGAAGTGCCTTCCTTGTGACAAACTCCAAGAAACCATTTGACGAACCAAGAATACTGCATATCATATATGCAACGTAAGGACCTGATACAAATGCAATACCGGCTACAGCAATACTTTCTAAAACATACAGGAAAAAAATCTGAAATCTTCCTGCTCCCCTGCTCTTTAAAATAGCTATTTCATTTCTGTCATTCTTAATAATAAGTGCCGAAATCATCAAGGTATAAAAACATATTATTATCATAAGCGGAATTGTAAGAATCCAGAGTGTAATACCCAACTGCTTTTCTCTTTGACCATAGCTCTTCAAAACTTCTACAGCCGGTAACTTAATCTCCGCCAGACTCATGTTTTTTACATTCCAGCGTAACTGACCCTGAAAAATATCGTTTATCCTTATAACCTCTCCGATTTTTATGGCTCGATAATCAAAAAAATACGTGTTGTCAATACTCTCGATCTTTAACTCATCAATATCATATGCCAGTTTTTCCGGAATACCGTCGTAAAACACCAGCGAGTTTTTAAGCTTGTCATACCTTTCATCGCTCCAGTACAGTTCATTTTTATCCTGTACAGTAAAGACACCTGTAATTTTAAATTTAATTATCTCTGGAGGATTTATATTACTCTTGACACTTGCCAGTATATAAACACTGTCCAGAAGAAGATTCATCCTCCCCAATGCTTCCTCCGTCACAGCAGCTTCATATATGCCGTTTTGGGGTGTGCCTTCAGGAAGCCTTCCCCTGAGTATTTTAATATGTTCACCATAGTCCTTTAACGAAACCATTTGAGCATACATCCGCTTATCGTTAAAGGCTTCATCGCCTTCTCTCAAAAGTCTCAAGCTTGCACAAGTCACTTGCCTCAATTTTTTGTCAATCGGAAGTCCATAAGCCACATTAAGCTGTCTTTGTACTACATCTTCAAGCTTCTTAGAAGTGTCCGGGTCATTGCCTGCCTGCTCTTTCATAATAACACTGTACGCACCTGGAGATATACCGGTTTGGACATGGTAGTTTTCCAAGTCCTTTGTCAGTACCTTCTGCAAAATGGCACTTGAGTACATGGGAACACTGGCAAAAATACCGCACGCAAATATAACTCCTGTAAGCAGGCATATAAAAAGCCATTTGTTATTAATTATTCTACGGTACAGAAACTGTATCAAAATTCATGCCCCCTAAAATAGTGTCTCTCTGATATCCTTCCAAATATCCCCTTTGTACAGGTAATCTGAGAATACACTACTAATCAACTACCACCTTTTCTCCCGGTTCCACGCCTTTTAATATCTGAACCTCATCTACTGACTCTATACCTTTTTCAACATACCGCTCAGACCTCATATCATCTTCAAGAACATATACAATATCCTTGCCCATATATTTCTGCAAGGCTCTTTTAGGTACTACCACAACATTGTCTTTTGAATCAAGCACGAGTTTAATATCCGCCCGTTCCCCGCTATTGGTACCCTCCGGCACCCTGTCGACCTTTATAATTACAGTCTCCCTGTACTTTTCTATCTCTTCAACCGGTACAGAGCCCTCGTTAAGAACTACCTCACCCTTTAATTCCTCACCTGAATCAGTCTTTATATCTACCTTCATTCCAAGCTCAAACTTATATGCCTCTAGTCCTTTATACTTAAGCTGGAGGTTTTTAGGCTCTGCGACAGACACAACTGTCTTGAAGGCCTCCACGTACTCTCCTTCTTTCAGGGAGTCCACATACGTAATAACACCATCCGAAGGAGATAAAAGCCTGCTCTTTTCAAGATCCTTCCTAAGGCCTTCAAGAGCAAGTCTGGCAGTCTTTACATCATTCTTCTTAAGTTCAAGCTGATTTGACAGATTGAGCTTCAGTTTTTCCAGGAGACTTTTCTGGCTGTCAAGTTCGTTTTTTATGCTCTCAATTTCGTTTTCAGAGTATGCCCCAGCTATCTTATTCATTGCCTCATATTTTCTTTTAAGTTCTGATAACTTGTCTTCAGACATTTTTATCTCAATATCGGCAACCGACTTTGAATAGGTAAGATCCTTCTCTTTTGAATCCAAAGCTATTTCCTGCTCGGCAATATGCCTTTCAATATCTTCAGTAATAAGCTCTGCAAGAATATCACCTTTTTTAACTTTTGTTCCGGCACTTGTATACAGCTTCTTCAACCTTCCGCTGTTGTTCCGGAAAAAAAGATTTATCTCATTGTAAGGGACAAATGTGCCGTTGCATTTGACAGTATTTTCGATATACCCTTTTCTTACATCAACGGTTTTATATTTTACTTCCTCAGGCACTGCCAGGGGAGGGGCCAATGCCTCCTCTTCATCAGGAAAAACTCCGCACCCTGTCATAAATAAAAATAATAACAATACGGCAATAGAAGCCCTTCTGTTCCATAAATTATGATCTCTGTACATTTTATCAACCCCCCGCAACAGTCTCGAAAATGCTACATAAACGCTGGATAAAAAGCTATATACAACACTTGTGATATTGAGCAAACCTATCAATTCGATTTGTCTTTATCAGGTATATATTTTTTATAGTACTCTAAAACCCTGTCAATACCTGCCTCTTTCTGAAGTTCCTTAAGTTCTTCGGGAGTAATACTGAAATACCCATTATCCATATCATTAAAAAAAGATGTCATATTCTTGTGATATTGATCAAAAACCGGGTTTAAGCTCTCAAACTCTTTATTCAGCTTTTCCTTTTCATCCTCTTTCATATCCTTAAACGGATCAGAAATTTCCCTCGTGGTTTTTATGTTCTTAAGACTTGCCTCCCTGATAACCCCGCGATATTCTTCAATATCAAAAAGGCTGGTCCTTTCATATCTGTAGTCACTAAAAAACCCTGTAACAATATCCCATGTATATGGTATTTCCTTTATGCTTTCAGAAAATACCAGCTTTTCTCCATCCAGACTGTAGTTCCTGCCTTTGACTCCATATCTGAACAGGTCATAGTTTTCCTGTGATTTATGAAGCCATTCAACAAACATTAAAACACGTTCGGCTTTGGTACTTCCGGTAGCAATGCCTATTCCTGTCGGTGCTCCGGATAATAGATGTGTTCTTTCGGTATAGAGAGGATATAAGCCGTATTCGTATTCATTGGACAGTTCGCCAAGCTTAAAGTAACGCAGATCATCTGTGCTGGTCAACTGTGACGCAATCATATTATTTGAAATATAAAAGGGATCATAATATACTTCTGGATTTCTCGGTGCGTATTCATTAGTTCTCCAATCCTTGAACATATTATAAGCATTAAT
>JAAZCB010001379.1 GCA_012513545.1 Clostridiaceae bacterium | reverse complement strand
ATTAAGTCGTCCTTTAAAAGTACAATATCCCCGGTCTCTACTGCAATATCTGTTCCCGTACCTATAGCAAAACCAATATCCGCCGCTGCAAGAGCAGGTGAATCATTAATTCCATCACCAACCATACCAACCACTTTGCCTTTGCTTTTTATTTTCAGAATTTCCTTTGCTTTATCTTCCGGCAAAACCTCTGCCAATATATTTTTGATTCCAGTGCTCATGCCCACTGATTTTGCTGCATTTATATTGTCTCCAGTGATTAGGAAAACCTCTATTCCCATTCTACCAAGCTCTTCAACAGCTTTTTGCGAGCTTTCTTTAACCACATCAGATAGTGCTATAATAGCTACCAGTTCCGAATCAACTGAAATCAGAACAGCAGTTTTTCCTTCAGTATAAATATTTAATAATGGCTTCTCAGCCTCAGCTATGGTAATACCTTTTTCCTTAAGGAATGCCGGTGTTCCAATGTTTATACTTTTACTTCCTATTTGTGCACAGACTCCCCTTCCGGGTATAGCTGCAAACTCGTCAGGGTCTGAAAGTATTTTCCCGGCTAAAGCTTTTCCCTTCTTATAGATTGCCTCTCCTAAGGGGTGCTCCGATTTCTTTTCTGCTATAGCCGCCAATAGCAAAATGTCCTTTTCATTATAGAATGGTTGTGCCTTCTCAAGTACGAGTACATCTGTTATTTCCGGTATCCCTTTTGTAAGGGTCCCTGTTTTGTCAAATACGATTGTATCTATCTTATATGCAGTTTCAAGGGTCTCGCCTTTTTTGATGAGGATACCGTTTTGTGCCCCTTTTCCCATACCAACCATGATAGCTGTTGGTGTTGCAAGTCCAAGAGCACAAGGACATGAAACTACCAGTACTGAAACAGCATAAATAATCGGTAGATTGATCACAAATAAAATTTGCTTATATACAATAAAATACCAGTATATAAAAGTTAAAAGTGATACGCTTGCTACAAAGGGTATAAAATAGCTGCAAACTCTATCAGCTGTCTTTTGTATAGGAGCTTTGCTCCCCTGGGCATCCTCAATGAATTTGATGATTCCGGCAAGCTTAGTTTCGCTTCCGATTTTCATTGCTCTGAATTTGAAGGTTCCAAATTTATTTATTGATGCCCCGGTAACATAATCATTTTCCTTTTTATCTACAGGGAGACTTTCGCCTGTAAGCATAGATTCATCAACTGAAGAATTGCCTTCTATAATTATTCCGTCAACAGGTATTTTTTCACCAGGCCTTACTATTATCAAATCTCCCACAACAACTTCATCGACAGGCAGGTCAATTTCGCCATCCTCACGAATAACTCTTGCGGTTTTAGGGCTTAAGTCAATAAGGGCCTGAATTGCCTTAGATGTCCTGCCCTTTGCAAGTGACTCAAGGTATTTGCCAAGTAATACAAGGGTGATTACTACAGCGGACGCCTCAAAGTATATGCTCTGCAATCCGGAAACATATGCATAGTTCTGATAAAAGACTATATAAAAACTATAAATATACGCAGCTGTTGTCCCAAGAACAACTAGAAGGTCCATTGTTGCTTTTCCTGCCAGAATTGACCTGAAAGCATTCCTGTAAAATCTGGCACCTATAAGAAACTGAACAGGAGTTGCTGCTATTAGCTGAAGCCTCCAGTCATGAAGGAACAGCGTTCTCTGCCTTATTTCATAAAGCACTTTTCCCCAACCTGTTTTAGAACTCGGATCAAAGAATTCGTGACAAAAGCCTACACCCTCAGAAACCATGCAGAGAATCAGTGGCATACTGAATATTGCCGAAAGAATAAAAAGCCAAAGTAATTTTTTCCTTTCCCTATCACCGTATTTAACACCTGCATTGTTATTGGCTTCACTATTCAATTCCACTGCAAACCCCTGCTTTTCAATCAATTTCTTGATATCCTCGAGTGAAAGATTCATATCATCATATTCAACAATGGCTTTTTCAGAAGCATAGTTCACAGAGGCTTTTAGAATACCTTTTTTCCTTGAAAGAGCAGATTCAATTGTTATTGAACATAAGGTACAAGTCATACCATATATTTTTAGTGTTACAGCCTCTACCATATCAACACATCCTATTTATATTGCTGCCGAAATAGATATTTCTTCAGCCAAATTTAAATTGCTTTTCAT
>JAAZCB010001378.1 GCA_012513545.1 Clostridiaceae bacterium | reverse complement strand
TGCGTTGCCATGAAGAATATTAGGATCATCAATATCATGGATCAACATGTTGGTAACACAAAGCATATGGGGCAGGGCTTTCTTCTCAATCCCATAAACAGACTTATTGTAAATCTCTCGATTTTCTAATGAATTGCCAACCTGCTTATCAAGCTCTTTTAAGGCAGATGTCAGAAATCCTCCTGTGCCACAGGCAAAGTCTCCGATTTTCTCACCCAGAACAGGTTTAACTACTTTTACCATAAAATCAGTAACGGCTCTTGGTGTGTAGAATTCGCCTGCGTTACCAGCACTTTGTAGATCTTTTAAAAATGATTCATAAATAGTACCAAACTCATGGCGCTCTTTGTATTCAGTGAAATCAATCTCATCAATGATATTGACTACTTGTCTTAATAGAACACCATCTTTTTGATAGTTGTTAGCATCTTCAAAAGCATATCGAACAATCACTTGACTCATCGGTGTGTTTTCGTCAATTTCCAGTTTCTTAAAGGTTGGAAACAATTTGTTGTTAATGAAACCAAGGAGGTCATCTCCTGTAAGAGCAGCTCCATCTTTTCTATCAACTGCCCAATCTCTCCATTTGAATCCTTCTGGAATGATTGACTTATAGTTGTCATTAACTAATTCCCAGGTTTCTTCTTTTGCATCATATATTTTCAAAAATAGAATCCAAACAATCTGTTCAATTCTCTGAGCATCACCATTTACACCGGAGTCGTTTCTCATCACATCTTGAATTCTTTTAACAAAGTTGCTGATTGCCATCTAGTTTACCCGCCTTCGTTTTTTATGCTAAATATATCTCATTTTCTAATTCTTGTACTGCCTTAATATATGCTTCTTTACCCCCAAAAGCTTTTACGATTTTCATTGGACTACCAATTTGTGCAAATTCTTTTAGTTGCAGCACTTTAGTATCTTCAATCTCCTTGATACCATCGTTGGCATATTTATCAAGAAGCGTCTCGATTACTTTCTGAGCCAAATCAGAATATTTGTAAAGGTAGTGTCGTTTCTTAACATTCTCCGCTCGTTCCTTTTTTGAAAGCGGTGCTTTATCATATGCAATGTGGCATATTAGGTCAAAATCATCTAGCTCTGCTTTACCTAACTCTTCCCTTACTGCTTCAAGAAGCACACCATCATCTTGCAATTCATCTATAATTGCCTGCTTCTTTTCCGCTTCAGTCCACGTGTGCAAGAAATCGTCAAGTTTAGCAAACTGTTGGAGAATATTCTTCTTGGTGTAGTCTATGAGACTCTCAGTAATCAATTTCCCATCCTTATCTACATACTGAACTCTTTCAGATAGTACACGAACAAGGACATCATTTACATAGTATTTTTTCGGCTTGTCATCATCATCAAACGGTGGATTGCTGCTAGGCAAATATTCGTTTTCACCTTCTCCAAAGTTTAGATTGTTTGATCCTTCACCAGGCAAATTATCGTCTTCTTCTACAGGTGGTTCAGGATCAACTACTGGATCTCCACCGCTCAGATCTATAACAACTTCAGGTTTACCATCAAATGCAGAATCAGCAAAAAGTCTACTGGCATTTCGGAAATCCATAATAGTAAAATATGTTTTCCCATATTCTTCTAAAAGCCGAGTTCCACGGCCAATAATCTGTTTAAACTCTGTCATACTATTAATATTATTTTCTATAACAATGAGTTTGCACATTTTGGCATCTACACCAGTAGTCATAAGCTTACTAGTTACTGCTATCACAGGATAAGTACTCTCTTCATCAATAAAATTTTCTAGTTGCGCCTTGCCTACATCATTGTCTCCGGTGATACGCATAACGTAACGATTATCATCAACATATTTATCCTTGTTCTCATTAATCAACGCTTGTCGCATTCTCTCAGCATGTTCAATATCAATACAGAAGACAATGGTCTTACTAAACCTGTTAGTTTTCTTCAAAAACTCGGTGATTTTGGCTGCAACCACACGCGTACGATCATCAATAACAATCTTTCTATCGAAGTCTTTTACGTTATATTCTCTGTCTTCAATCTCATTTCCGTATCTATCAACTTTCCCAGCTTCTGGCCGATATCCTTCAAGATCTTTATCCAAGCCAATACGAATCACTTTATAAGGAGCCAAGAAGCCATCGTCGATTCCTTGTTTCAAAGAATATTCGTAAATTGGCTCCCCGAAGTAAGAGAAACTGGAAGCTTCTTTTGTTTCAACAGGCGTAGCAGTACATCCTATATGAGTAGCTTCGGTAAAATAATCTAAGATTTTTCTCCATGCAGACTCTTCTTTAGCACTTCCTCTGTGACACTCATCAATTACAATTAAATCAAAAAAGTTTGGCTTAAATTGACGGAAAGCCTCTTCACCATCATCACCAGCTAACTGTTGGTACAGCGCCATATAAATTTCGTAAGAGCTATCCAGATTTCTGTTCTTAACCTTCGTCATCTTACCGCTAAAAGGTTTAAAATCTCCAGTTATAGTTTGATCTACAAGAACATTACGGTCTGCTAAAAAAAGAATCCTCTTCTTTAAACCAGATTTCCACAAACGATAAATTATCTGGAAAGTCATAAACGTTTTACCGGTACCAGTGGCACTAACGATAAGGATACGATCGCGTCCTTTCGCAACGGCATCAACAGCTCTATTAATAGCCACACGCTGGTAATAACGAGGAGTCTTATAATCAGGTATGAAGTAATACGGCTCAAGCATTACTTGTTCTTCAGCCTCATTGATGCCTTGAACAATTTTGTATCTTTGATATAACGAGTCCGGTGACGGAAAATCTTTTAGAGCAAGATTCTTAACTTCTCCCGTTATAAGATTTTGCTCAACAAAACCGTCACCATTTGAAGCATAAACAAAAGGAACATCAAGAGCCTTAGCATATTCCACCGCCTGCTGCAATCCTGCCCCTACAGAATGGTTATTGTCTTTTGCTTCCACAATAGCCAACGGGAAGTTGTTCTTATACGACAGAAGGTAATCGGCTCTCTTTTGCTTACCTCTAGCAGTAATACTTCCACGTAGTATAATACGCCCCGCAGTAAAAGCATATTCCAGTCGCACTTGCTTTTTGATATCCCAACCTGCATTAGTGATTGCCGGAGTGATATACCTAGCCTTGATGTCCTCTTCTGATAGATGTGCTTTACCCATAGAATAATTCCCTCGTATATTGTGACATAACTAGTTGAACACTTATACAATGCTTCCACATCGATGTTTCAATCTGTTTAGAAACACTACAATCTTAATTATACAATACACATTATGATTTTCCTTGAATATAATCGACCGCACACACTTAAAGTTTCCAAGCTGGGGGTACCGCAAGATGACCGATCATCTGAGAAATGCACACGGGTATAATATCAATCGCAAACGAGTCAGACGGTTAATGCGCCTTATGGATATCATTGCGCTGTATCCAGGGCCCAATCTTAGCAAGCGCTATCATGCGAAGTATGTCAGACCCTATCTTCTACGCAATCTCAATATTGATCACATCGATCATGTCTGGGGTGTCGACATAACCTATTTGCCACTTAAGAAAGGGTTCATGTACTTGTTTGTCATCATTGATTGGTACAGCCGTCAAATCGTTGATTATGAAATCAGTTACAGCTTGGAAAAAGCGTTCGTTATGCGTTGCCTCAAACGAGCGTTAAGTCGCAGAAAGCCAGAGATAATAAATTCTGATCAAGGCAGCCATTTTACTAATCAGTCATATCTGGACTTGATGGAGGAGAACCAAGTTAGAGTGTCTATGGACGGTAAAGGGCAAGCGTTAGACAACATAATAACCGAGCGATTTTTCCGAAGTCTGAAGTATGATGACATTTACATCAATGAATATTCAACACCAAGGGAGATGATAGCCGGAGTCAAAGCGTACATGCACATTTACAATACTATCCGACCACATTCATCATTGGACGGCTTAACGCCCAATGAATTCTGTCAACGAGCCAAACAAATTGCAGCATAATGAGAGGAGTAAGTATTCGGATCAATCAGAAATTCGTGTCTTGACAACGGGGGGCACTTTACTCTTTTTGTATCCCTGGGGGAAATTTGACGCATCGCAATAATTTGAACCTGGCCATTTATGAGACGCATACCAGGGAGCGACAACCATATGAACTTGACCTCTTATTAGTCGCATATCAAGTAGCGACAATCATTTGAAGGGTGTTACAGCTAAAGTTTAAGCGGAGGAATCACAAAAGTCAAACAACTGTAAGTTTATTTCGATGTTGATCTACCTGTGAACCGAGTTCACAGGTGTCAAAGGAAATGTGAGTTAGCCCCAGGACTATAAAACGGAAAATTTGATATAGGTGAATACTCAGAGCAGAGCATCTTAATCATTTTGCAGTCATTAATTATCATAAACAGTCATATTAAGCAGTATTATATTGATATATTGCATCTAAAAGTTTTCGGAAGATTTGTTATACATGGTCAGCAGTGGTTTGAAACCACTGGTATCAATGCTTTTCACTACTATATGCAAAAGGAGCCTTATCGCCGTAGAGATTTATACTCCCGTTACTTGACTGATTTTTCTGTTGTCCGCCAACCCTCCAGCCCCTACGTCTGGCATCTCTCTCTGGTTTTTCTGTTGCCAGCCAACTCTCCGGCCCCTACGTCCGGCATCACTTTCGGATTCTTCAGGTGTCAGTCCACCTTGCAACCGTGGTTGCCTGTATGGTTAGTATAACAGATTCTACTGATTAATAATAATTCTCATACCAAAAGTAGATCTGACGCGTTTCGCAATTCGGACGCCACAAGGCATATTAGCAACCATCAATTATTTCTTTCGCACTTTGTAGATGAAAATTCAAAAAGCACTGTTTTATACCATATAGTCTATGGAATTTATTTTTTTAGCCTGCATAATAAGAACCATCAAGTAATGATTGAGCAGGTTAGTAAGATGAACACATTAATCGAGAACTTATGTAAACACGGAACTGTTTCATTTGATTTTTCTGAGAAAGGCTACACAATTATATTCGAGCCACATACTAATAACTCACTACCAGAACAAATACAAAGCACAGTGCTGTTTGTTAGAAACAGTCCAAACGAGGCAGTTACCGCTCTGAATCAGTATATAACCAGTAATAAACATTGGTCAGAGTATCCTGATGATTTTTGGGTGATTGATGAGTAGAGGTCAAGGCTAATTGCTTTCGTTATAGAAAACACACTAAATTAAAGAAATGCGAGTGTAGTTATTAGACCGCTAGATCGAAAATGAATAGCAGAGAAAAGCGCAGTAGTTTAGACAAAATAATTATCTTCCTATAAGTAACACAACAGCTCATTGTGTGTTTCTAGTCCGTGATATGTATCTCTCCTTCAAAATCAGGATTTTTATACACAAAGTAGCCTTCTCTCCGTTGCCGCTTTTGGTCATGACCACCGCAGAAATACTGTTTCTCTCCTATCACTGTCCAAAACAAGGTATAGCCACTTTTTTCAAGGAACGAACTCAGGCAGTCCTTTCGAATGACAAGCTCATTATATGGGCATCCAGTAATTTTCATATCAAAAGCTGCCAATTCAACTCCATCATAGTAGTATCCATCATTTTCTTTTTCAAACAGCCCCATTTCCTGTATTATCTTTCCTGATGGAATCATAAACGATGTTGCTTCTTCTTGTGAAGCATCAAATTCCTCTTCCCAGAGAACATTTATTGCTGCTGGTAATACATTCTCAAATATGTCATCCGAAATTTCGGCGTTTGTTATTCCAGCATCAAATTCGGCTATATATCCAGGACTCCATGCATATTCTCTGTTATATAAGGAATAGCAATTCCGAATTCCGCAACTGCCATTGTCAATAAAATTTGATGAATTGAGTTTATCCAATAGCAATGCCTTATCTTCTGTCTGAATAAGGAAAGGTGTTGCTAAGGACCATATATGTTGCTCACCACATGAAAAATCCATTTTCGTCATTTCTGTCTTTGGTGGCTGAGTCTTATGTTCCTGGTATGAATACAAGCAAATCCATTCAACTCCTGATTTGTCCTTATGAATTAGTCTTTCAGGAAAATCTGAAAACATTATATCTTGAGTTTGTGTCCATGCTTCTATATCCGTTACTGACGCATCATAAGATATAAAACATGAATCATCATAAACTGGCAAATTCAACAAAGGAGCACAAATATTTCCCCTGTAGTGGCAGTTTAGCGTTGGATCAAAGTCACGAACATAAGGGTTCCAAGGTCCTTTGTAAGGCGCTGCATCCTCTCCGTTAACAGTCCAATCTTTTACTTTATGAGTGTCTGATATACGGGCAAGGATGTTATACATGGCAATCCACTGATACTTTTTGCCAATTCTTTCCACCTTTTTAACGTAATGTCTATCGGTTCCAGATTTATAAGAGTCATATTTCCCAAACATTTCGGCTTCATACCCAAGTTCTTTAAAAATGAATTCAAGTGAATAGTAATATATGTTTTCTAAATCAACACCGATAAAATTCCTCAAAGCAGACTGTAGAGTATATCTCCCAAAATTACCATACATCCCTACACCATTTACTGGGATATCGAATTTCATGGAAAATAGCAAATCCCGCACTCCAAGCGCATTATATCTTTCATCACTGTAATCAACAATTTCTGTCTGTGGAATCAATGCAGATTTGTACGGCGGACGAACACTGATCATGTCAAATTCATCAATATTATCAGGGTATTCATACACATATCGTTCTACAATAAGTCTGGCATAATCCCTAAACAATATATCTGGATACACAAATTCTCCAGAAAAAACATTTTGATAAATCCAGGAAGCAAGAGATGTGAAATCGAATTCAAATTCATCATTTCTCTTAATAACTGCTCCAAAAACTACTCCATAAAGACGTTGTAGTATATAAGGATCGTTTACATCGCTAAATTTTGTCAAAAGCGGTTTGCACAACTTTAAATGTGACTTCAGGACTTCAATCATTGCTTTAGAAACTCGGTCACGTAATGATCTATTTGATGAAGAAAGAAGCCAAGCAAACAACGTTAACAGCAATTCTGCCTTCTTTTCAGTAAGTCCAGATAGTGTATTTCCTTGTTCAAGAAAGTAAGCCAGATTTACTACTCTGTCATATTCAGACAAATCATTAATTACAATAGTCCATATATAATCACGGTAATTGAGATCATACTTTTTCAGTAATCTAGAGAGTCCCTCAGCATTAATTTCACTGTTATCTTTTGTCGCGTTTTCAATAAAAATCTGCCATACAGTTTTCGGTTCAATCGGATACTTGTTAAGAAGTTCAACAAAACTACTGAATTTTGCGGTATTGCTTCTCCAAGTATATGTACCAAAATATTGTTCTATAAGCCTTTGTTTGTCCCATTCATCTGGAATAGACTCTACTAGATTAATGCATTCTTCTCCGTACCTGCTCGCATATAGCGATGTCAGCATAATAAAAACAGACTCATTCCTATAATTGCTTATTCTGCCTTCTTCATTAATAGGTATCAATGTTTTCAAACAATACTCCTTGACAGTCTCTTTGTTCCCACACTGATCGATTATTCTCTTGGCAGATAAGTAATCTTCTAGGAGATTATAACCAAAGTAATAGATCTCCTCACAATTACGCACATAAGAAGTAATAATCCCAAAACGCTCAATTGCTTTAATATATCCAGTCTTTTGAGTTACTCCAAAAATATTCCATACAGAAAGACTTAACAAAACAATTTTTGTTAATGGTTCTTCAGCATTCTTTTCCCTGTAATCTATCAGCTCATATAGAAGGTGTTTCAGTAAACCCAGAGGCTCATTACATTGAATTTCTTTTGACGCCTCTAAGTCTGCTTTGTCGATAACTTTATCAATCAAACCATACAACTCCCACTCTTTTCCAGTGTAAGTCTGACAAAACCACATTAAGAACAGAGGATTTGTCATCTCAGACTGAAGGTAGTATTCAGAAGAAAAGGGAACACCACTTTTTGAAAGGAAATCATATATTGCTGAGGGTGAATCATCCGGTAAGCCTTGATGAGTAATACATGCAATTTCCCCCTCATCAACGCTATTGAGTACATTTTCAGTGAGAGTAAGGTTTTCAAAACCAGATCTCAACGATATTACAAGTTTGATTTTTTTAAATTGGCTGATGATGTCAATCAGACGGTTAATTCCATTTTTCCATATTTCTCTGTCACGACTCTCATTGATTGCATCAATAAATATTATCGATTCTTCACCACACTGGAAGCCACGCTCATCAAGAACTGCCAGCAATGATTCCAGTGACTGCCCCAAATTTAGCCCAGTGAAGCTGCTCATAATCTGTGTTTCAATATTCTCAGATGTGATAAATGTCTGCCCCAATAAAAGCAAAACTGAACGCCCGCTTTCTATCATGCGTTTTGCAGTTGATGACAAAAGATGAGATTTCCCAGTTCCCATCTCTCCTTTCAATAAAAGAACTTTGTCAGTTAGTAAAGAAACTTCTTGCTGAGAAAACATCAATAATTCCGGAACAGCCAGAATGCGATCGATGATAATCTCCTTATTTCTCAGTTCATCATACTTAACATCCTTAATAGAAAGATTCTCGAGTTCAGTCTGAATATGAGCTTTTCTTCTCTGAAGTTGCTCAAACTCTGATGTGAAAGTATTACGTAAGTTCTCTTCCCACAATAATGCATTGCATACCGAATCCAATGTGATGTCAGGAATAGAAAGAATAGCTTTTTCAATCGAATCTATGATTTTACACTCATCATAATATATACGAATTCTAATTTCATTTAGCTCTGTAAGAAGCTGTGTTTTTTTGTCGTTTATAGATGCTATCCCACTATTATCCCTCAGGAATATGGATAATTCTCGTTGAGCTCTTGTGTCTATGTTAAATAGCGAATTATATCGTTTCCCAAGATTATCTAAGCTTATCTGAATATTCTTGTTAAACCACACATCATCAATGTAATCCAACCCAAAGTAACAGGAAAGTACAGAAGGATATTCCATTGCCTGTTCGAAAATACTCTGTCCAGTAATCGGATTTAATTCAATGTTCGCATTCTTCAATATCGCCTCTATAGCTTCATAGCTTTTGCTCGTAGAGCTAATATCTTTATTGCAATATAAGTAGACTTTATCGATATGCCCTTTATAGTGCGCAACGATTTTTTGCGCAGATTGCTTGATTTGTTTGTACCCTATGTTGTTATTAAAAAATTTCGCTTGAAAACTTATGAAACAATTACAACTATTTAAATAGACAGGTTGTACTTCAACACCAGGATGGTTTGGATCAGAATGAAGTATCGTTCCCTCCTCACATAATTTCCGACGAAATAATGATCGGCATAGATTTTCAAATGCTGCCTGTCTATTTGGATGAAGCTGTGCAAAGTGGTCCCACGTTAAGTTGTACTGCTTAGTTCCTATCACGTAAATTCAACTCCTCTTGCCACTAAATCGTAGAATTGCAGCATTTGCATATAAGTACCTTTAGAACTACAAAATGTATTTGAACATTTGAATAAGACAATTATTGGTAATATAAGCATAGAAGAAACT
>JAAZCB010001377.1 GCA_012513545.1 Clostridiaceae bacterium | reverse complement strand
GTTTATATACAATATTTCCTTTGATAAAGCCGATATGACTGCTACAATATATTATTCCAACAATGTTTTGAATAATATTATTCCCAAAACCTATTTTGTCGAGGTCATACCTGATAATGACGGCCATAAAATAAACCTTACAAGAATGTTTACTACAACTTCTCTTAAAAATGCGTGCAAATTATATTTGGAAAACCAGCTATTATCAAAGGTAGATATATATTATCCTTCCGATTACAATTATAAGGCTTCAAACCCCAGTAATTCAAATGTAACAAAGCAATCAGTTCCGGTTTATGCCGAATTCAACGGTTTGTCCGGATACTTCCTTCTAGGAATTGATACAATTGAGGACAGCATGGAAGTTTTAAACTATATACCCGAAAGCGATATTTTTGACGGGTTGCATAACTATCTTCAATCTTTAGAAGATGACTATGCCATAATAAATTATTTAATCGATAAAGAGAACAAATTTCAGATTGATGTATTTTTGCAATCAAAATCTACATTAACTATTCATCATGATGTTGTAAAGGCTCGTTTTAATGAGTCAACTTATGAACTCGAATTTTATAAAAGCAAGTAATTTTTGTGTTTCGATTCTCTAAAATAGAAATAATAAAATAAGTATCCTGTAATTATGCCTCGACCACTTCAATATAAGTTACCGAGGCATAAAAAATCAACTCAGGATTATTTCTATCCTTTAGCCTGATTTGATAGATATGAATTTATCAAACCATCCAGCTTTCCATCCATAACTGCATTTACATTGATCTCTTCAAAATTCGTACGGTGATCTTTAACAAGTGTGTATGGGCAGAATACATAAGACCTTATCTGGCTTCCCCATGCAATTTCCATCTGAATACCTTTCAAGTCTTCAATTCTTTCCTTTTGTTCCCGTTCCTTAAGCTCAACCAGCTTGGATTTAAGCATTTTCATTGCAGTATCCTTATTCTGAAACTGCGAGCGCTCTGTTTGGCACGCTACTACTATACCTGTGGGTATATGTGTTATTCTTATAGCCGACTCAGTTTTATTAATATGCTGACCCCCTGCACCGCTTGAACGGTAAGTATCAATACGAAGGTCATCAGGATTAATATCAATAACAATATCATCACTGAGTTCAGGCATTACATCCAAAGAAGCAAATGAAGTATGCCTTCTTCCGGATGCATCAAAAGGAGAAATCCTAACAAGACGATGAACTCCTTTTTCTGATTTTAAATATCCGTACGCATTCTCACCAATAACATGAAATGTAACACTTTTTATACCGGCTTCTTCACCATCAAGAAAATCAAGAATCCTGACAGTAAGGCCTTTATTTTCAGCCCACCTGGTATACATCCTTAAAAGCATCTGAACCCAGTCCTGAGCCTCTGTACCTCCGGCACCCGCATGAAGTGTCAATATGGCGTTGTTCTTGTCGTACGGTTCCGTCAGCAGTGTCTCAAGCCTCAGAATTTCGTAACTATTTTTAAAGTCTTTATAATTTTCTTCAACTTCCGGAATAATAGTCTCATCCTGTTCTTCGAGCCCAAGTTCACATAAGGTCTCCAAATCTTCCCACGAAGAAACCAGTCTTTTGTACCTTTCAACCTTTTCTTTTAATTCTTTGATTCTTTGAAGGACTTTCTGAGAATTCTCGATATCATTCCAAAAATCAGGTTCTGACGCTTTTTGTTCAAGCTCTTCAATCATATTGCCTGTCCTGGGGATGTCAAAGTGAAGCCCCCATTTCATCGAGTTTTTGTTTGTAGTCTTGAATTTCGATCTTGATTTGTTCAAGTTCCAGCACTTAATACCAACTCCTCTTTTACTTATTGATGATAATTTTACATCAAACAAAAAATAAAGTCCAACAAATATTGCAAATTATTTCTTTCCATTTAGCTTATGAATCAATATGATATCCTCTGCAAGTGCTTTCATTGAAATTCTCAAATCCATACTCTTCTTTCTCATACTTGTATAAGCTTCATTTTCACTTATGTTATCACGTTCCATTAATAAATATTTTGCACGTTCAATCAACTTCTTAGATTCATAATTGTCTTTTACTTCCTTTAGCTTTCTGTTAAGCTGTTCCACTCTTTTAAAGTTTATGTTGGCCATTTCAACAACACTTAATATTTTGTCACTGCTTACAGGCTTGCTGCAAAAAGAAAGTACAGAGGAATTCTCCAGTATATTTGCAATTTCCATATCCTTGTAATCTCCGACTAGTATACATGCACACAGCATTTCATCGTCAACTGTATCCAAGGTATTCTTAAGCTCTCTCCACTGAATCCCCAGATCAATAACCACAAAGTCAGGGCTGCAGCTCCTTATTAATCTTATAAGTGCCAAAGGGTCATTAGAATTTCCCATGAACATATATCCGGAGGGATTAAGGATATTCCTGACTGCTATATGAAAAGAGTTTTCCCGAGTTGCTACGATATATTTCTCTGCAGCCATAAATAACCACCTCCAAAAACAAGTATAAAATAATTTCCACATATATTTTATAGTATTTGGCTTATTTAAATACCAAAAAGCCTCATAGCTGAAAATAATAAACC
>JAAZCB010001376.1 GCA_012513545.1 Clostridiaceae bacterium | reverse complement strand
TTAATTCTGCGTAACCCTCCTGGCCTTCATTGCTTGTATTGACAATATTTTCAGTATACTTTTCCAGAGCATCAAGACACTTAAACAGTATATCAACCAGTCCGGACGTTACCTGTATTTCATTATTTCTTAAGCAATGCAAAACATTTTCCATATCATGAGTTAACTTCGCCATTTTTGTAAATCCCATTGTACCCGACATGCCTTTTAGAGTATGAGCCACTCTGAATATTTCGTTTAGGACAGCCTTGTCCTGAGGATTTTGCTCTAACTGAAGCAGTGACTGGTTTAACCCTTGTAAATGTTCTTTTGTCTCTTCAATAAAAATCTCGAGGTATTGACTCATATCCATTACTCATGCACCCCCACTATCCTAATAATCTCATTTGCAATATCCTTTAGTGTAACTACAGCATCAACTACCCCGGTTTGTATTGCAACTCTGGGCATTCCGAAAACAACGCATGAACTCTCTTCCTGGGCAATTATATACGCATTATTTCTGTTTTTAAGCTTCTTAATGCCTTCACTTCCATCCCCACCCATTCCAGTCATTATGACACCTACCGCTTTATCAATCCCTGTTTTGGAAAGAGACTCCATCATAACATCCACAGACGGTCTCAAGCCTCCTATCGGAGGATCTTTCGTAAGCCTTATAACCAGCGTGTTTCTCTCTTTTTTTTCAACAACCATATGATAGTCCCCGGCAGCTATATATACATGTCCAGTTTTAACTATATCATTATCTTCTGCCTCTTTTACAGTTACAAAACTCACCGTATTGAGCCTTTCAGCTAAAGACCTGGTAAAGCCCGCAGGCATATGCTGAACAACCAGAAAAGCAGCATTAATATTTTGAGGTATTTGTGATATTACATTTTGCAAAGCTTTAGGTCCTCCTGTTGAGCTGCCTATTGCAACTATATTCACAGCATCACTGTATTTATTTTCAATACTTGTATTACCCCCTGTTTCCTCTATGTCTTTTATTCCTTTGGCAGAATAGCCTGCTACCTTTATTTTCTCAATCACTTCTTTTTTCTTTTCTTCTCCATTCATATCAAATATATTGTCAGGCTTTGCTATAAAGTCTATTGCTCCATCAGCAAGTGCCTGAATAGTAGCTTCAGTACCTTCTTTTGTTACACTGCTCAGCACAACAACAGACATACCGGGTATATCGTTTATTTTCCTAAGACACTCAAGACCATCCATTACAGGCATTTTGACGTCAAGAGTTATTACATCAGGTTTCAGTTCCTTAACCTTACTGACGGCTTCAAGCCCGTTTTTAGCAGTATCAACAACCTCGATTTCGTTATCGCTGTTTAGAATGTCTGACACTACTTTCCTCATAAAAGCAGAGTCATCAACAACCAATACCCTTATCTGTTTGCCTTTTCCGTCCATAATCCCTATCAGCCCTTCTTAATAAGTTTTCTCTGTTGCTCAAAAATGAAACTTATTATTTTTTCTCTGTCTTTTGTATCAATCTGTTCAAACAAAACACCTATCTCATGCGTGTAATCGCCCTTTTTACCCTCATACTTTGTAAGTCTTACAACCCTTCCGGTAAACTGTATTCTAGCATCCTGATTAAGGAATAACTGGCATTCGATCAGACTTTCCTTTTCAATTCCTTCTTTCAATTTGATACATAGCCCTCCGCCGCTCAAATCAGCGGTAATGCTTTTGGTATATTCCTCACTTGCTCCACCCTTCATATATCCTATTACTCTATAATTCACAGGCAACATACAATCGAATCTAAAAAATCCACGCCTTTGAATTTTTTCAATATCACTTAAGGGTTGAAGCTTCAAAACACTGATATTATGCTTATTTCCTCTATCAATTACCTTTGCTGTAAATTTGTTCAGACTGTCTTTGTACAGAAATAATACTGATAATTTCGCCCCTATCCTTATAGGATACAATCTACCTTCAAAAATAGGCGTTGCAACTGAAAGGATATTCCTGCCCTCACTTCCTTCGTATTGGCTGATAAAAGTATTTGAGGGCATTCCCGAGGTTTCACTGTATTCTATTAGTTCAATTTTCAATCCTATGACTAACTCATCAAATTTCATTCTCTACCCCCGAACAGTCTATACTTTTTATATCTTTCCTCTATCCGTTCAAAAATCCAATAAGCCTGTTTACAAAATTTCTTATACCCGTATTTTCAATGTCAGCCCTGTCGCTTTTTACATCCATAAGTTTTCTGGAAATTTCCTTAATATGCTTTGTTGCCTGACTCTTCGGAAAACTTATTGAGAATGGTTGCTGCATTTTTACTGCCTTTATTACCATCTCATCCTGTAAAATAAATCCTAAAGGATTAAGCTTTACTGTTAGAAATTTCTCAGTTACAATTGACAATTTATTCAAAATATCACTTGCTTCATTTATGCTTTCAGCTCTGTTTACAATTACCTTAATTGTCTTGCCCTTATCCCTGTTGGACAGCATTTTTATCAGAGCATATGCATCGGTAATAGCTGTCGGTTCAGGTGTTGTTACCAGAATAATCTCATCAGCTGCCATGATAAAGCTCATAACATTGTCGGACAATCCCGCACCTGTGTCTATCAGAATAATGTCTGAAAGCTTGTCTAACAATGAGATGTTTCCAATAAACTTCTCCAATTGGCATTTGTCAAGCTTAACCAGTTCATCAACCCCTGAACCTCCTGAAATAAACTTGACATTTTTAGGCCCGTCGGATAATACCTCAAGGATGCTTTTATCATTTTTTATAACATCAACAAGTGTGTATTTGGGTATTATCCCTAAAAGCACATCTATATTGGCAAGCCCAAAATCAGCATCGAGAATGGTAACACGGACTCCCATCTCACTTAGAGCTATAGCCAGATTAATTGTTATGTTGGTCTTGCCAACACCACCTTTGCCGCTGGTAATAGTAATAACTTTAGCCGTCTTTTTGTGCAAGGTGTTTATAAAATTAGCCTGGCTGACAGCCTGCCTTAATTTAAGATTATCAATTATCTGCCTTAGTTTCTCCGCCTGATCCATCATTTAAGAAATACTCCCTAACAGATTTTTTGTTATTTTGTCAATATTGGCAACCTCAATATCATCAGGCACACTTTGCCCCGTTGTTATATAAGACAGATCCATGTTAGTCCAATTTCTTGCATTAAAAATAATTCCGACACTTGGTGTCTCA
The DNA here is from genome assembly GCA_012513545.1 of Clostridiaceae bacterium. Next base: position 4,324 of record JAAZCB010001376.1, on the reverse strand, counting down.
TCGAGCTTTGTAAATATGAGCTTATAATTCTTTAAGAAACTATAGCTGGAAATTATATCCCTGCAGTTACTCATACCGGTAGTAGTGCTTAATACCAGAAAGACTTCATCTGCTCCCGATGCCTGTACAAGTATTTTAAGTTCATCAAACTGTGTTTTGTTTCTGTAGCTTCTTCCCGCAGTATCGATAAGTATAATATCCCTATCCTGGTATTTTCCTATGGCATCATTTATTTCATTTACAGAATAAATTACCTCTATAGGCATCCCCAGTATTTCAGCATAGGTCCGTAGCTGCTCAACCGCAGCAATCCTATAGGTGTCAGCTGTAATCAACCCCACTTTCTTTTTCTGGTTCAAGGAGTAATTGGCTGCAATTTTGGCAAGAGTTGTAGTCTTACCCACCCCTGTAGGACCAACAAAAATCACAACTGTGGGTTTTCCGTCCTCCCTGAGCTTTATTATCTGTGGTTGTCCAAGAGTACCGGCCATAATACTATACAGCATTGAACCAGCTTCGTTGGCACTGACATTTTCATGAACCTTTGATTGTACAGCACTAATCAGTTGATTTACATAATTTTCATCTACTTCATTTTTCAAAAGATTATTGTAAAAAAGCTCTAGAACCTTTGGCAAAGGCTTTTGATCATCATTTTCATTGACAGTTTCAGGCTTTTCCGCCTGCTTTTCACCTGACAGCCGTACCTGTTCATAGATTTTCTGCAGCACAGCCTCCATATTGTTTACTTTATTCTCCAACAAAATGATTTTTTCCTCTTTTTTTTCGACTAAATCGTTATTTTCTCTTAAATCTTTTTTAAATTCACCTTTAGACTCAAATCCTGGTGAGTATTTTTCCGCAGGACTCCTCTCTTCTTCGTTCCTACCAAAGTTCTTAGAAGAATCCTTTTTGCCCCTTGTCGCGTAATACTCATCAACTGCCGCCAGTACTTCGACCAAAGGCTTTTTAAAGAAACTGAATGAACCCTTTTGCCTGACTTTACGGGTATTTAGTATTACTGCCTCGCTTCCTAAATCCATTTTTACTTTCAGGATTGCCTCCTGAGTATCTTTTGCTAAATATCGTCTGATTTTCATATCTAAATACTCACCACCCCAACTGATTGGACTTCCAAACCTGGATCAAGCTCATTATAGGATAACACTACCAAACCGGGTATTGACTGTTCAGCCAATCTTCTGAAGTACAACCTTACAATAGGAGAAGACAGCACTATAGGCTGATGACCTAATTGTACCAGCTTCTGAATCTGACTTGAGAGACTGCCTATTATTGTATTAATTGTTCTGGGCTCTAAAGTCAAATAAGCTCCCTGCTCAGTCCTTTGAACAGAATCCATTATAACCTGTTCAAGTTTTGGATCAAGAGTAATCACTGTTGACTTTTTCCCTTTGATAAATCTCTTGGATATCGCCCTTCCCAATGCCTGTCTTACATATTCAGTCAGCATGTCTGTATCATGAGTTGTTGGGGCATAGTCCGCGAGTGTCTCGAGTATGGTAACTATGTCCCGTATTGAAACACCTTCTTTTAAAAGGTTGGATATTACTTTTTGGATTTCGCCTATAGTCATTATTTTGGGAACAAGTTCATCTACAATTGCAGGATAATTTTCCTTTACTTTATCAATAATTGTCTGAACCTCCTGCCTGCCGGTCAATTCATGAGCATGTTTCTTAATTATTTCCGTTAAATGTGTAGCAATTATAGAAGGAGGATCAACCACAGTATACCCAAGCATTTCCGCTCTGTCCCTCTGGGCTTCGCTTACCCATACCGCCGGTAATCCAAAAGCCGGTTCCTGGGTTTTTATTCCTTCTATCTCCTCTTCAACAAATCCAGGGCTCATTGCCATATAATGATCGAGCATCAACTCTCCACCATCCACTTCAACTCCCTTAATTTTTATAACATACTCATTCGGACTGAGCTGAATATTATCCCTTAACCGGATAATAGGGACTATCATTCCTAATTCAAGTGCAAGCTGCCTTCTTATCATAACCACCCTGTCTAAAAGGTCTCCCCCCTGGTTCACGTCTGCAAGTGGTATTATTCCATATCCGAACTCCAATTCAATGGGATCAACCTGAAGAAGATTAATAACATTTTCAGGCTTTCTTATCTCCTCAACTTCACTTTCCTCAATCTCAATTTCTTCTTTCTTTTCATCTTCTTCCTGCTGCTTCATAAGCCTTACTCCTAAAAATACAAACACAGCTGCTAATGACAAAAACGGAACTGTTGCCAAAGGAATTGCAAGCAGAGCACAGAAACCTGCCGCTATAAAAAACACCTTTGGATTATAAAACAATTGATTTTTCAAATCGTCGCTAAGTCCCTCGTCCGAAGCAGCTCTTGTAACTATAAGACCGGTTGAAAAGGATATAAGCAGCGAAGGTATCTGGCTCACTAGACCGTCACCTATTGTGAGGATAGTATAGTTCTCGAGTGCAAACATCGCGTCCTCACCTCTCATAACTACACCTATAATGAGACCCCCTATAATATTTATTATCGTTATGATAATTCCTGCTATGGCATCACCCTTTACAAACTTGGTGGCACCATCCATTGCTCCGTAAAAGTCTGCCTCTCTTTGTATTTTTTTCCTTCTCTCCCTTGCAGTACTTTCATTTATCAGTCCCGAGTTCAAGTCTGCATCTATGGCCATTTGTTTTCCCGGCATTGCATCAAGAGTAAATCTTGCTGCAACTTCAGACACACGTTCGGTACCTTTTGTAATAACCATGAACTGAACTACCATAATAATAAGAAATATTATAAATCCTACAACAAGATTACCCTGGGCAACAAAGGATCCAAAACCTGCAATTACCTGACCTGCTTCCCCTTCTGCCAGCACAAGCGTAGTTGATTTTACATTAAGTGCCATTCTGTAAATGGTAGTAAAGAGTAAAAGTGACGGAAACACAGAAAGCTGTAAGGCATCCTTGGAATAAATTACGTTTAACAGAATTACAAGTGATATTGCAATATTAAGGGCAAGAAAGACGTCAAGAAGGAAGCCCGGAACCGGTATTATTATTATAAGTACTATAGCAACTATAAGAATAGCTACACCCATATCTTTAAATTTCATCTTCTGCTCTCACCCCTTTACTTTATCTCTTGTTCTTTTCTAATCCATATACGAATGCCAGAACTTCAGCTACAGCCTGGTACAAATCCGGAGGTATTTTTCCTCCTACTTCAACAGTTTCATATAGTGTTCTTGCCAAGGGCTTGTTTTCAACAATCTCAACCTTACTTTCCCTGGCAACCTCTTTAATTCGCAGTGCTATATAATCCTGTCCTTTAGCTAGCACAACCGGTGCATCAGAAACCTCGGCATCATATTTTACAGCTACTGCAAAGTGTGTAGGGTTCGTTATTATTACATCAGCTTTTGGAACATCCTGCATCATTCTTCTCATTGATATCTGTCTTTGCTTCTGCTTGATCTTTGATTTAATTTCAGGATTTCCCTCAACCTGTTTATACTCTTCCTTGATTTCCTGCTTGGACATTTTCAAGCTCTTCTCGTACTCCCACCACTGATAACCAAAGTCCACTACTCCCATAATGAGAAGAGCTATGCACATTCTTATTGCAACATTTGTGACGGTAACACCTATGAATGCCGATATAGTGATAACATCCATATCCATCGTATTCAATACATTAACAACTTCGTCCTTAACATACAGATACCCTATGAGACCAACAACCGTTATTTTAGCAATTGATTTAACCAGTTCAGTAACCGACCTTAATGAAAACATTCTTTTAAGTCCACTCAGCGGATTCAGTTTGGAGAATTTAAAACTCAGGGTTTTTGTTGTAAATAAAAACCCTACTTGAGCATATTCAGTAACCAAACTTGTTAAAAACGCCACTGTAAAAATTGGTGCTAAAATTTTTAGAAACACAATAAGAAATTCAATCAAAATTTTAATAATACCATTAGTTGTGAAATAATCTGTCTTTGTATACTCAGTTAAAACCATTTTAAAGAATTTCAGTATTTCATTATACATATAACCACCGAAAATTCTTAATGAAACAAATAAACAAAGAAGAACAACCGCAGATGTCAATTCCCTGCTTTTAAGAACCTGACCTTCTTCCCTTGCTTTAGACCTCTTTTTAGGAGTTGCCTTTTCTGTTTTGTCTCCGCTGTCTGCAAAAAGCTGAAGATTAACAGGTATTATGTTTGAGTTTGTTTTACTATAAATATTTCTTTTATCAAAGTCCTTAATAACTCCATAAAACTCCAGAATGAAAGACTTTTCTTTTT
>JAAZCB010001375.1 GCA_012513545.1 Clostridiaceae bacterium | reverse complement strand
TACTCTCCTCGCCCTATGAGCGCTCCGCCATTGGAACCGCAGGATGTCATCTCCACCTGAGGAATGGCGCCGTCCTCAAGGAATTTGATCTTTTCAATACAGCCCTGTCGACTGAAATTTGTTCCATTGGTATGCCTATGGTAAAAAATATACCAATCCTCTTTAATTTCGACAATACTGCCATGATTATTGCCCCCGTAATACATAGGCTTGTTCGCGGGCTTGTAAGTATCAATATGAAGATCGTTGTTGCTTACAATAACCCCCTGGTATTTAAAACCTTTTGTCGGAAATTGACTGGTAGCATAACAAAGTTCATGCATGACAATTGAGGAATAGATAAAATAATAGCTATCCCCTTTTTTTCTAATGGATGGAGCCTCAAAAAACTCATGTCCTTCGTAACCGCTGCCTTCACTGTAAGGTTCGCTTGGTACAATAAATACGGGTTCTTCCAGGATAGTAAGCATATCAGGCCCAAGCACAGTTGCCATGGCACCTTTTCTTGTTTTATCACCAACTTGACAAAATCCGGTATATAAATATGTTTTTTCCCCTTCTGTCAGCACTCCAGGATCAAACTGAGGTTGATCCTCCTCTCTTTCCCCAAGGCGTGTTCCGTCAGGATAATGCACATATCCGTAAAATTTGAATTTTCCTGCCGGTTTGTCACAGACAGCTACCGACACAACTGATACCTTATCAAGAACGTAATACAAATAATATAAGCCGTCCGGTCCTACCGTTATATCGGGAGCATAAAGACACATGCTGCCGTCATTATTTAAAGGATCGTCTGTTTTACTATAAATCACACCTTCATACTGCCAGTCAGCCAAATCATCAACAGGCGCCGACCAGCATACATAATCATTCAAACAATAAGCATGCCCGTTAAAACGGTCATGTGATCCATATACATATACTCTGTTGTTAAATACATACGGTTCTCCATCCGGTATATACTCCCATGATGGAAGATATGGATTAAATCCCTGCTTTTTTGCTACCACATTCCGTCCTCCTTTTTCTCTTCACTTTATATATTTATTCTAAAAAAATCATTCCATACCGTAAAATTCATCAGGATCATAACCCAGGTAGGTGGATGTCATATCGTCTACATGGGTAATTTCCAGCATACACAGGTGATTGCAGGAAATTGTCACTTCCACTTCATAATTTCCATTCTTCTCATACAACTTAGCATCGGTTTGCAGTGGTTCGGCGGAAGCCTTCAGAATTTCCAACTGGTCTTTATTAAGGCTTCGTGGCTTGCCCATATTGTTCCAGGTCTTCATTGGGTTTGCATGTTGCCCTCCGACATCCTTTTTTATAATGAGAGCCTGTTTGCCTATAGAAGGCAATGAAAGCTCATATTTAACGTCGGGAACCGCCTTGTGATCACGCATATCATGCTAGTTCCAGCCGATAATTACATACCTGCCATCATCTTTTGTAACAATAAGATTTTCATCACGATAAAGCAATTCCCTGCCCGCATTAGCGAAGAATTCAAAAGTATAGAAGGTCGGTTTTTTTATGGAATTAAGGGCTATTAGCCCAAAACCTCCGTGAAATAAAGACTTTGGAACATCCATTTCTTCAAATACATCACTGAATGTCCAATAGGAATAAGAATCAGCATAATCTCCTGCTTCGCTTAAGATTCGTGCAATGAAGGCTGCCTGATAATCAGTGTCATGTACCGGGCATAGCGGCATATAAGAACTGGAAAACTCTGTTATATGTAGCGGCATATCTGCAATTTCCGGATAATCCGACATAATACTGCGGGTTTCTTTGAGTTCTTCAATCAACTGTGTCGGCTCCCGCATTGTATGGTATACATAATGTCCACGTGTTGTAGGATGATTTGCCGTATAACAATGACGGGTGATAAAGTCCAAAGGCAGATTATTTTTTGTGCAATGTTCAAAAAATGACCTCAGCCAATGCTCCGTATCAATACCGCAAATAGCAGGCCCGCCTATCTGTATGCGTGAATCCACACTTTTTACAGCTTCGGCTGAATACTGATAAAGCTTGAAGTATTCTTCCATAGTACCTGCCCAAAATGGAATATTAGGTTCATTCCACACCTCAACAGGCCAGGTAACTACCTCCTCCCTGCCATATCTTTCAATCAGGTGGTTCAGAGTATTTATTACAAGTTCAGACCATTTTTCATAAGATACCGGAGGTGTCACATTTCCTTTCCAGTAGAATACAGTCTGTTCGCCCGTTTTAAGCTTCTCCGGCATGAAGCCGAGTTCCAGGAAAGGGCGTATGCCGTTCTCTATGTAGGTGTCCATAATACGATCAAGATAGGTAAAATTATAAAAGGTACTTGTTTTACCATCCATTTCATATTCACGGTAAATACCTACATCATCACAAAATAACCCATGCCCGCGGATATAACGAAATTGAATTGACTTCAGAGCCATTTTCAAATGGTCGATATATTCCTTTTGCAGTGCTAAACCCAACCTGCCGGTACCAACACAATAGGTTACATTGTTTTTGAAAGCTTTTCCTGAAGTTGGTACGCTAACCTTTTTTAACATATCAAAAGCCTCCTTAGTGAAAATGTTACATACGAATTTTTGCAGGTGTCTTCTAAAACTATCTGCACCTGTATAGAATAATTATACAGGATAACTGGGCTGTTGTAGAACAAATTTTAAAGTTGTTTTCAGGAATCTTTTTCCAAAGCCTGAAATGCTAATCCCTCTAGTAATTATACCTATTAACAACAATAACTGTACTACATAATATTCCTGTATTCTGTTGGACTTTTTCCAACCTCCTGCGTAAATTTTGCAGTAAAGTAGCTGCTCTCAGTAAATCCAACCTGACTTGCTATTTCATAAATGAGTTTATCTGTCTGTACCAGCAACTTCTTTGCTTCAGAAATACGGATCTTATTGACGTACTCCTTAAAGCTCACACCGGTTGACTTCTGGAACACCCTGCCTAAGTATGCAGAATTCGTAAAAAACAGATCAGCAACTTGTTTTAAGCTGATTTGCTTCATATAGTGCATATGTACATATTCGATAACCGCTTTGCTAATTCCCGGGTTTACCCTGCGTATATTTCGTTCGATAAACTCAAAGCCTTCCGTTATGAGGGAGCACAGCATCTTCTTCCACTCGCGAAAGGAAACAAAATATAAGCTTTCTATACACTCAGGACGTGATAAAAAAGGCTCACTATTTTTTGTATTGGTTATTTTTGATATTTCATCCGTGATAAGATAATAAATCCTGTAGCTTATCTCCTGTACATACTGAATCCCGGTATAACACCTTTCTACCTCGGCCATTAACATCTCAATATCTTTTATAGCTTCTTCCTTGTCCAAGCACAATATATGCTGCTTAATAGCTTCGAGATATTTTGCTTCAAGATAAAGCTCACTTCCGGTCTTATAATATAATGGACTGTACTCCATAAAGTCTCCTCCATGGAAAAACAGTCTGGTCAGCATTTCGTAATTATGATTGGAAAAATCCACCCTAAAAGTATCCTTAGTATGTTCAAAAGCATAGGAATCAAATAGAAATGCACACTCAAGGTTTTCTTTTTTTAATTCCTCGGATAGCTTCCCTGCAAGAAGTTTTTTGTCATAATTATACTGCTCCATAATTTGAGGATACAGTAAGAATGAATATTGGCTCCCTTTTACTCGGAACTGACAGATATCGATTTCTCCTAAATACCTTGAAAGGCAGTCCTGCAATACAATATAGGGATGCTTGACCTTCATGCTTGATGTAGACTGCATTAATACACAAGACATCACTGTATAACCCTTGAATATTTTTCTTTCAATCGCCCCTCCGTTGAATAACTTCTTGAAAAGCTTCATTTTCTCACGAACAACCGACTTATCTTTTTCTAAACGACTATTATCCAAATCCTTTCGTATATTATCAAGCAAAGGTAATATTTCCTCTTCTTCCACAGGCTTGTTCAAATATGCTTTTACACCATACTTCATAGCTTCTTTTGCATACTCAAACTCATTATAGCCTGATAGTATAATAACCTGGGTATTTGAATACTCACTTTGTCTTAGCAGCTTTAAAAATTCAAAGCCATCCATTACGGGCATACGTATATCGAGCAGGATCAGGTCAGGACGTATTTCAGCAAGCTTCTCAAAAGCTTCCTTCCCGTTTATAGCAGTACACTTGACTTCAAAGCCGTGCTCTTTAAAGGGTATTACCTTCGCTAAATGCTCTCTTATACTTTTTTCATCATCAACAAGAATAATTGAGTACACAAAATTCCTCCTTGGAATAACGGATGGGTATGGCTATGTTGATTTCTGTTCCCTGCCCCATCTCACTTATTATATCAAAAGAAAATTCACTACCATAATACAAAACCAGACGCTGATATATATTAGACAGTCCAATATTTTCAACCAACTCTTTACCGCCCTTTAGCATTTCTATAAGCATGTCTAACTTGTTCTTTTCAATTCCGGACCCATTGTCATAAACACTTATCAGCAGTCGATTTTCTTCTATTACAGCGCTTATTTCAATCAATCTGAGGTTAGAAATTGCTTCAACACCATGTACGCAAGCATTCTCAACCAATGGCTGTATAATAAATTTAGGCAAAAGACAATCCTTTGCCTTTTCATCTATCCTCATCGTATATTTGAACTCATCATCAAACCTGTATTTTTGAATATTCAAAAACTCATTGAGAAAATTTATTTCATCCTTTAAACATATAATGTCATCCTGCCAATTTATCAGATTTCTGAACATTCTTGACATATACATAATCATTTTCGCAGTTTCAGTCTCATTTTTCACCACAGCTTTCAAGCGGATACTCTCAAGTGCATTAAACATGAAATGCGGATTTACCTGACTTTGCAGAGCCAGTAATTTTGCCTGTACAGTCTCCCTTTCCAGCCGAGCTTTAATAATACGCGAATTATAGTGCTCATCAATCAGATTCTTTAGTTTCATACTCATTTGATTCATACTTTCGGCCAGAACTCCAATTTCATCATTACCGTTTTCCCCACTGCCTATTTGTATGAAATTCCCTTGTGCAATATGCTTTGAATGGTTGACAACAAGTTTTATTCGTTTGGTAATATTTCTTGCAACAAACAATATACATAATAGTGCAAAGGTCATGCTGGCCAAAACAATAGATATTGTTTTTAATTTCAATTTTTTAAACTCATTCGATATTGTTTTGGAGTCATAATAACCATACAAAGTCAGCGGGAAGGTCTTGAGCTGGTTTTCAACTGCCACTATTCCAACTTTAAGCTCGTCCTTCGAAAATATATCATATGTTCCGAACTCATTGTATGTATTTGCAGAAGCAATTATCCTGTTATCCGGAGCTACAAGTACTACATTGTCAAAGAGGCTCTTTTCCTCAAGAATGGAGGATATATATGATAAATCAATGTCGAGCCTTAAATATTTTTTATAGTTTGAGTATTGACTGTAATGCTCCATAGGCCTTACAATACTTAAGAATCTATCATTTGAGGTCTTTAAAATTAATGGAACAACTGACACACGAAGTTTAGGACCATTTCCCTCGTCAGTTAAATCATACATTTGGCAGTATGTTAATTCTTCTCCGAGAGTAAAAATATCACTTCCTTCCATTCTATTAACCAGTGAACCGCTAAAAATAGTGTCATTATCCGTATAGAGGCTGATTTTTCTCACATGCTTATTATATGTCATGTCAGAAAGCAGGACATTTTTTATCCTATCATCATACTGGATAAAATAGTCAATATCACTTGCATATTTATAGTCTAAAAACTTATACATCTCTTCATTATTGTTATATCTATGTGATAAAGATATGGTTTCGACCAGGCATTCGTATATCTTATTTCTTTTTTCATCAAGGGAATAATTAAGGCGCTGCATCATTTCGGAATGTATATTCTTTTCAGTGTCACCATAATAGAATGAATTTTGCATAACCAATGGTAAGAAAACAGCACCTATGAATATCAATACCATTTTTTGCGAGATTGTAAAATAACTTAAAAAACTGGTTTTCTTACCTTTGGTCATAACTATCCCCACCCTAAAAACCTTGACAAATCGAATATTATAGTGTTTCTCAAATTTTAATCATGCGTAGGTAATTTGAAAATACACTACTATTTAACAGGCTTCCACCTGTTGTCCTTTGAAAGCGGGCACCCCACACCTGCAAGCTTTGCTCTTATTTGAACAAAGCATCCGCATTTAAGGCAGGTAGTACCAAGCTCAAGATGTTTGCAATCTCTGCATTGCAATAATCTGAACTCATATATGTCATCACTGACTAACCTGATCTTCTTATTCTTTGCCAGCTTTGAAATTGCATCATTGATCTGGTCCTGAGTTATACTACCTCTTACCGCAACATTCTCCAAGCAACTTTTACAATTGGATTCATACATAACACATCACCAAC
>JAAZCB010001374.1 GCA_012513545.1 Clostridiaceae bacterium | reverse complement strand
GGTACTTGGCTGGTAACGGCCCGGGAGAGTAGGACGTCGCCGGATTTTTGTTCCTCCATAGCTCAGCCGGTAGAGCATGCGGCTGTTAACCGCAGTGTCGTTGGTTCGAGTCCAACTGGGGGAGCCATGAAAAGCCTCTTTTGTCTTTCAAGACAAGAGAGGTTTTTTATTTAAGTCAGAAATAAGGCTAACTCTGCGAAAAGCCATTCTTTTTGCCCTCAAAAGGTAGAAATGCAGGGAGAGTGTAAAAAGATAAGATCTTTATGGGTATTACTTATATCCAAGGTTTACCAATAATGGGAAATGGTCTGAGATATAGTTACCGTCGGGTCTTTTATCGTCAATAATCAGATAACTTTGAGGAGAGTAGGTGTTCTGGATGAATATATGGTCAATTGTAAGTTCTTCAAATAACCCATATCCTGTGTATGTTGGTCCATCACTTCTTTCAGTTTCTGAAATGCAGTACTTTGAATTAGATAGGGTTTTTGATAAGAGTTCGTTGTAGGGCTCACTATCTTCGGAAACGTTAAAGTCGCCTACGACAATAAAACCCGACCTATCGGCGATAAAATCATTTATAAGTTTTGCGCTATTTCTTTGGGCTGTTTCTCCCTTATGATCAAAATGAGTGTTTATGAAACGAACAGTATTATTAGTATAGTGATCCTTAAGTTCGAGATAGGTAGCTATTCTTTTTAAGTCTGCATCCCAACCTTTACTGGGTTTTTCTGGGCTTTCACTTAGCCATAACATATCGTGATTGACAATCTCAAACCTTGATTTCTTATAAAAAATTGGAGAAGCTTCCCCAATCATGGACTTGAAGTTCATATTTATGGAGTTAACTTTGGGATCTGAGGTATTTATCAGGAAGTTACCACGTTCGGTATTTAATCCTGATCTGTATGAACCATAATATCCATACTGATCGCCTAACTCTTCCATCAAAAATAAATACTGTGGATGGGTGATTTCTTGAAACCCGATAATGTCCGGGCTATACTTTAAAATTAAAGCTAAAACAGCATCCTTTCGATTTGTCCAATAGTTAATTTCTTCCTCTTCTTTGATAAAGCATCTTATATTGAAAGACATTATCGAGAGATTTTTATCGTCATCGGATAGATCCGTCGGGATATTGATATTTGTTGTCCCCAAAGTTAATGGATTATCGAGAGGGATTCCAGAATATAGGAGTCCATAAGGGTTCCGATACATAAACCCACAACAAGTATTATAGACGAGACAATTATTATAATCAGTTTAGCTTTTTTCATTATACGCTCCTCAAAACAAGACCAATTACTACTTTATCATTTTGGAAGCTTGGAGTAAATAAAGAATTGGCTAAATGAGTACTTTCTCGACATAGCATTAATGGGAAATGAACAATCGGTGGGTCTCTTTTTATGCAGATTTTGTGGGGGAATGATTAATAAGTGTCCATTTTTTTAGTATTGTTATGGTATATTCGCTATGGTATAATCATAAAGTTAATCCCCTAAAAGCATATGTAATGTTTTGACATCTGTGGGTATAATTATTAAGGAATTAACAACAAATCAAGCAGTATTTTTGAGGGTTTCCCGTTTATTGTCTAGAGGTTTAAAAAAGTTTTATAGGAGAAGAAAATGCAACAAGGAAAACTATTAACTTATACCAAGTCTGAAAGAAATGTGTATTTAGTTTCAATGGCGGGGCAAAATATTATTTATAATATTATTGGAGCCGCGCTTGCTTACTATTTCCAGTTTGTTATATTGATCCCCGCTCTAATAGTTGGGGTAATTATGTCTGTTGCAAGGGTCTGGGATGCAATAAACGACTTTATGATGGGAACCATCGTAGATAAGACTAGAAGTAAGTGGGGAAAATGCAGGCCTTTTCTTATATATGTTCCAATCCCTATAATGATAATAACAATTTTAGCTTTTACAAGTTTCGGCTTTTATGGCGGATCTATTGGAATGAACATCCTGATAGTTGCCTGGGCCTCTATAATGTATATTCTTTGGGGTATGATTTACACAATTGGAGACATTCCATTGTGGGGTGTTACTGCTTTAATGACAGAAAACAGCCATGATAGAAATAAATTATTGTCGTTTGCTAGAATTGCTGGTGGAGTTGGCGGAGGCGTAACGATGCTTGCGATAGTTCCCCTTTCTCTTGCTTTTGGAGAGAAATTAACTGCTTCACTTGGCATAAGCGCTGCAAATGGGGAACGTTGGGGATTCTTCTTAGGCGCACTTCTTTTTGCGATAATTGGAACGGCAATGTTCCAATTATGTGGGTTTAAGATTAAGGAGAGGGTGGTATCAAGTGAAAAGAAACCCAGCTTAAAAGAGAATTTTATAACGATGAAGAACAATAAGCCTTTTATGCAAATAATGTTATCCGGGATATTAGGTAGTCCAAAAATGCTTATAGCTCTTGCAGCCATGCCCCTAATTAATTATTATTTTGCGACAAAGGACCCGATAATGTCCTTTGTATACATGGTTGTTCTTGGGGGAGGAATGTTTCTCGGGAACTTTACTGGGATGGGAATAGCTCCAGCAATGATGAAAAAATTTAAGAAGAAGGATATTTATAATATTTCTAATTTGGCAAGTGCTTTACCTTTTGCTGCAATATTTATAATCTACCTACTGACACCCAGGGGCTTACTTGCAACCTCAATACCGT
>JAAZCB010001373.1 GCA_012513545.1 Clostridiaceae bacterium | reverse complement strand
TGGTAGGTTGGTATTTCCTTTTTGTATATAACCCCAAGTGGTATTTTGTCTCCCCACTCCATTGCCTTCTTAAATGCAGAATGCCAATCAGTATTGTCGTACTCTTCTTCCAGTTTATATACTCGTTGTGAATACCACCCAAAGGTATTCACCTTGTTGAAGCTTACACAAGGCTGAAGAATATCCACAAGAGCATAACCCTTATATTTGATGGCTTCGTACATTACAGATACAAGATGTTCCTTATCCCCGCTAAATGCCCTTGCAACAAAGCCTGCACCCAAAGATAGGGCCAGCACCAATGGATTCATTGGTGAATTCAGGGACCCTAACGGTTGAACATCAGTAATATGTCCTACATCAGTTGTAGGTGATGCCTGACCTTTTGTCAGCCCATAGATCTGATTGTCATGAACAAAGTGAGTAATATCAATGTTTCTTCTGATATTGTGGATAAAGTGATTGCCACCCTCTCCATATGTGTCTCCGTCACCCGAATCTATTATTACTGTTAAGTCCTTGTTAACAATTTTTGCAGCCGCAGCGGGAGGTACTGCTCTTCCATGAAGACCGCAAAAACCATTAGTGTTTATATACTGCGCGGTTTTAGCAGCCTGACCTATTCCACCAACCACAAGAACCTCATGAGGTTCCTTCCCTGTCTTCTCAAGGGCTGTCTTTAAGGCGTCAAGTATATTGTAATCCCCACATCCGGGGCACCATGCTGTTTCTGAAGTACAGAACCTGCAGTCACTCATATTTCTTCTTCCCCCTTTAGCTTTTCATATATTTCCTCACCTGATAAAGGTCTTCCATCGAACTTCAAAATGCTGTTGTTACATCTCCTGCCAGTTACCTCCATTATGATTGAAGCAAGCTGACCGGTAACATTCTGCTCAACATTTACCAGTACTTTTGCTTTTGAAGCTTTTTCTTCCAATAACTTTGTCGGGAGCGGCCAAATGTCTCCAAATACTAATGCGCCATATTTCCGGCTGCTATCCTTATTCAATAGCTCAACTGCCTCTCTGATTGGACCATCTAAAGAGCCCCATCCAAGCAATAGAACGTCAATATCCTCACCACCATAATAGAAAGGCTCCAAAAGCTCTTCTTCTAACAAATCAAGCTTTTTAAACCTCTTGCGGGTCATTGCAACCCTAACCTCTCCGGATTCGGTTATCCTGCCATACTCATCATGCTCATCGCTGTCTGCCAATACTCTCGTACCCTTTATTCTTCCCGGTATAATCCTTGGGGATATCCCGGTTTCCGTCAATTCGTATGACCTGTATTCCCTTCCATTTTTGTACTCATCCTCATTTAAATACCTGTTTACCTCTACCCTGTCCAAATCAAATTTGTTGACTGTAAACGTCGAATCAGCCAAAAACTGATCTCCAAGAAGTACAACTGGAATTCTGTACTTGTCAGCAATATTAAAGGCTCTTATTGTCTGATAAAAGCAATCCTCAGGATTTCTAAGCGCAATTACCATTCTGGGAAATTCCCCATGGGATGCCGAAAGTACAAACTTCAGATCAGACTGCTCAGTTCTTGTCGGCAGTCCTGTTACGGGACCAGGTCTTTGGATATCTGCAATGACAAGTGGAATTTCCATCATCCCTGAAAGGCCCAGGGCTTCAACCATAAGGGAAAAGCCACCGCCTGAAGTACCTGTCATGGACCTTACTCCTGCGTAGGAAGCTCCTATTGCCATATTAATCGCAGAAATTTCATCTTCGGCCTGCTCAACTACTATTTTGGCCTCCTCCATTTTACTTGCAAGGTAATTCATTATACTTGTAGAAGGAGTCATTGGGTATGCAGAGTAAAATTTGCAATCTGAGGCGATAACGCCAAGTGCAATTGCGTCGTTCCCGTTTATAAGCATTCCATTCTCTTCTTTAATATAATTCGAATCATACTTGGTACTTACCAGTTTATATCCTTCCTCGATTGCAGTAAAATTTGCAGCTGCAGCATCCGGCTTGAAAGTATCTTCAAGCACTCCCTTTGAAAATGAAAGATCCATATTGAAAAGTTTAAAAAGTGCTCCAAGTGCAACACTTCCAAATACTTTTGTATTACCAATTTTTTTTGCACAACTCATCAAAGGGAGCTTTAACAACCTGTCATCTTCAAAATTCAGGCTCTCATCACAAATTATAAAGCCGTTTTCATCAAGGTCATTAATATGAAGAGATATAGTTTCGTCATTGAGCGCAATTATTCCGCTCAAAACTCTCCTGTGAGAATTTTTCTTGCTTTCACCAAAACGGATCTTAATAAAATTATGACCGCCTCTTACTCTTGACATGTAATCTCTAATGGTAAATATTTCGAAACCTTTTCTTTTGAGGGTTTTTTCAAGGACTGATGAAAGTGTCTCCATCCCCTGCCCTGCTGCCCCACCAATTAGAATGTTATAATCCATATCTTCACCTCAACGTAATATATTGAATTCCTAGAAAATTATAGATGAATAAATATATCACAAAAAATTTAAACATAAAGCTTATGAATTCAGCCTAACAACGGCTTAGAAAAATAATTCAATGTAAATAAGCTTTGAAGTTTAAAATCTTTTGAGCTATAATAATTGTATTGACGGATTTATTTATACCACTTTAACGCTTTACAAAACATTAATGTGTTAATAAATAAATGTATCAAAATTATAACACATACTTCTTTTTTATTAAAGTAAATTGAGCAAAAACATTTAATTACAGTTCTCATTAGTATAAATTGGACTTATAAATTAATCTATTATGTATAAATTAATACTAAAAGACTTTTATTTTGTATATTATTTTCATATAAATTAAGGAGGCTTTTATGTATCCACATATTCATAAATACAAGTTTGACTCAAAATCATCTAATAAACACAAGCACAAGATTTGGGGATATACCGATTTAATGATTGGTATTGAATCTTTTCATATTCACACATTTTTCGGTATTTGCTCTTATAGCGGGCATACTCATTATTATTCCGGATTTACCGGCCTTCCGGTAAAAACAGAAAACGGTCATATTCATAAGATTGAGGGAAAACTTGAGGCAAATATGCAGCATGAGCACATTTTCAGAAGCTATACGGATGAAGAGGTTGAGTATATAACACGAGGCCTTTTGAAACGCGCCCATGTTTAATATGATGCTTAATTTATAATTTAATTCCAAGATGAAGAATTTATATCTTGCATTTTTTTATAAAACACTTTATTATATTACTAAGATAAAAACGACTAAATGCTGGCTATAAACATAACCATTGAGTAAATAATATAGATTTTGCATTTTGGCAAGGCAAAGGCGTTTCACAGTATCTTTGATACGCCTTTTTTGTTGTGACATAACTGTGTCTCGCATAAAATCTTTGTCTTGTAATACATGGTATGTATCAGGTTGCAATCCATTTGTTATGTGCGGCAGGAAAATAACGGGTACTGTTTATATTTTGAAAACTACAAAATCGAAAGGGGATTTTTATGTATAATGAGGAACTATCGACTTTTTCTTTATCTGAGGTTTTTGGCTCAAACGTATTTAATGACTCCGCAATGAGGGAACACCTTCCTAAAGCAACTTATAAAGCCTTAATGAAAACAATAGAAGAAGGAACACCATTAGAGCTTCAGGTAGCTGAAGTTGTTGCAAATGCAATGAAGGATTGGGCTATTGAGAAAGGCTCGACGCACTATACACACTGGTTCCATCCAATGACAGGCATAACAGCTGAGAAACATGATTCATTTATTTCTCCTACTAAAGATGGCAAAGTAATTATGGAGTTTTCCGGAAAGGAACTTATAAAGGGTGAACCAGATGCATCCTCTTTTCCTTCAGGCGGCTTGAGAGCAACCTTTGAAGCTAGAGGATATACCGCTTGGGATTGTACCTCTCCAGCCTTTGTAAAAGACAATACTCTGTATATTCCTACTGCTTTTTGTTCTTATAATGGTGAGGTTCTTGATAAAAAAACTCCCCTTCTCCGTTCTATGGAAGCAATTTCACGCCAAGCCCTGAGGATCCTCCGCGTATTCGGTAACACATCCACTAAAAGGGTAATTACCACAGTTGGTGCGGAACAAGAGTACTTTATCGTAGACAAGTCAATTTATGAGCAGCGCAAAGACCTTGTGTATACCGGAAGAACCCTGTTTGGTGCAAAACCTCCAAAAGGCCAGGAATTAGACGATCATTACTTCGGTACTCTTAAGGAAAGAATATCTTTATTCATGAAGGAGCTTGATCTTGAGCTCTGGAAGCTTGGTGTTTCCGCAAGGACAAAACATAATGAAGTTGCACCTGCCCAGCATGAACTTGCCCCCATATTTACCACTGCAAATATTGCAACTGACCATAACCAGCTTGTTATGGATACGTTAAAGAAGGTTGCATTAAGACATGGTTTGGTTTGCCTTCTTCACGAAAAACCTTTTTCATGGGTTAATG
>JAAZCB010001372.1 GCA_012513545.1 Clostridiaceae bacterium | reverse complement strand
TACAAGGTTGTCAAGAATAAGATAAGCCCTGAGAATTTTGAAGATGAGGAAAACAGAAACATAGCTTATAACTTATTCGACAGGCTGGAAAATAACAAAGGTATGGTACCCGCTGAACTTATAAACTTAGCAGGCAATGAAACCGCAAGTATATTCACTAGTTTGATACAGGGGGAATGTAATTTTGAAGATAACCTGAAGGCAGTAATGGATATAATCAGGAAGATTGAAATATACAAATTGGATAAACGACAAAAAGAGATATTAAAAATTCTGTCGTCCTCTTCAAGTGAGGCGGCTGAAAAGCTTAAGGATGAACTTAAATCGATTATGAACAGTTTGAACAGAAAGAAGAGTATATAGAGATATACATCTTAATGAACGGAGGGGCAGTAAGTGAAACCCAATAATGATGTAGGAAAAGCTATTCTGCTTGAATTAATTGAAAAAGGCAAGCAAAAAGGAATGCTGACGTACAAAGAAATTATGGACGCATTCGAAGAAGTTGAAATTGAACCGGAACATATAGAAAAAGTATATGAGACACTCGAGAATATGGGCATAGATGTGATCGGTGATATTGAAGCCGAAATGGAGGACATTCAACTTACCGAGGAGGATCTTGATCTATCTGTGCCGGAAGGCATAAGTATAGATGATCCTGTAAGAATGTACCTTAAGGAAATAGGCAAGGTACCTTTATTGAGTGCAGAAGAAGAAATTGAGCTGGCTCAGAGGATGGAAAACGGAGAATGTGAGGCCAAAAGGAGGCTTGCAGAGGCAAATCTGCGGTTGGTTGTAAGTATAGCAAAAAGATATGTCGGAAGAGGAATGCTTTTTCTGGATTTGATTCAGGAAGGTAATCTTGGTTTAATAAAGGCAGTTGAAAAATTTGATTACAGGAAGGGTTACAAGTTCAGCACATATGCAACATGGTGGATAAGACAAGCTATTACCAGAGCCATTGCCGACCAGGCGAGGACTATAAGGATACCTGTTCATATGGTTGAGACAATAAACAAGCTTATAAGAGTCTCCAGACAGCTTTTACAGGAACTGGGCAAAGAGCCTCAGCCAGAGGAAATCGCCAGGGAAATGAATATGCCGGTAGAAAAAGTCCGTGAGATTATGAAGATATCACAGGAGCCTGTTTCTCTTGAAACGCCTATAGGGGAGGAAGAAGACAGCCACTTAGGCGACTTTATTCCTGATGATGATGCTCCGGCACCATCCGAGGCGGCTGCATTTACACTGCTAAAAGAGCAGCTGATAGACGTACTAGATACCTTGACTCCCAGGGAAGAAAAGGTTTTGAGGCTTAGGTTCGGACTTGACGATGGAAGAGCAAGAACACTTGAAGAGGTTGGTAAGGAGTTTAACGTAACCCGTGAAAGGATTCGTCAAATTGAAGCTAAAGCATTAAGAAAGCTCAGGCACCCAAGCAGGAGCAAAAAACTTAAGGATTACCTTGACTGAACTCGATTATAACAAATCGAGTTTTTTTATATGTAAAAATGGACGAACAGCATAGAGAAAGGAAGGGGTCAGAATAAAAAAAGAAATCCCGAAAGTTAAGTGTTAACTTACTTTACGGGATCTAGGGGAGTATAATTTTATTAATTACACTAGTAGTATAATAATAAATCTTTGAAAGAAAATCAATAGATTTTGGATAGTATCACCAAGATAATGTATAACAATTAAGGTATATGTTGCAAATATACAGGTTAAATTTCAGAGATGGTTTATGAATATTTTGATTGGGTTTTAAGCAACATAAGTAATGTGAAATCAGAAAAATTAATGGAGATGATAAAATGGATAAGGCTAACAACAATGAGATTGAAATTACTACTTATGACAGGCTTTTAAGGGCATGGGAAAACTCAATGGAAATGGTAAGGGACTTTGAGATGTACTCGAAAAGGATTGAGGATCAGAAGGTAAAAGATGTATTCAAGCAGTTTGCTGAGGATGAAGGATTACACGCAACAAAACTCAGAGAATTACTGCTTGAATACAAAAACAATTAACTAGTCGATATAAAATGATATTGAAATTATGTTAAACAAATATTGCATCAGGATGAATGATAAAGTAATTTGTTGAAATGTAAAGGAATATTTATATAAATTCGCATAGTTGCTATAAAATAATCCTTGACCTCAATTCGAAGCGTAAGTATAATATTATTTGTGTCTGATGAACTATATCGTCGACTACAAAATTATTCCTCAATAGCTCAGTCGGTAGAGCATGCGGCTGTTAACCGCAGGGTCGTAGGTTCGAGTCCTACTTGAGGAGCCAAGCGGGCCTTTAGCTCAGTTGGTTAGAGCAACCGGCTCATAACCGGTTGGTCCGGGGTTCGAGTCCCTGAAGGCCCACCAAAAAGAAATAAGGAGTCTTAAGACTCCTTATTTCTTTTTGGTGGGCCTTCAGGGACTCGAACCCCGGACCAACCGGTTATGAG
>JAAZCB010001371.1 GCA_012513545.1 Clostridiaceae bacterium | reverse complement strand
TTCAATATTTAATATATTGATGTGATTTCTATGGATAAACGAGAAGCTGCAGATTTGTTAAAAGAGCTGCTTGATACGTTTGGCTCTTTGCAAGGAAACTCTTTCGCTTTAATGCCCCCTAATGCAGATAGCGTATTATCTAAAGGATACCAAATTCATATAAAACGGACTTTGGATGAATCTACATTATTGGCCGTGAGAAAAATTGTTTTAGACCGTGGCTTAGCAATAAGCGAAGAGAATAATCTAACAGTAATTTTTAAACCAATAAAAAACGGCGTGGCAAACTAGCTATCTCACAACAGAAAGTGACTTTGTTGTATTTTTTCTTTTTAATTAGTTTTTATGGTAAGTTTGCATCGTTGGGGTAGCCTCTGCTTTCCCAGTACCCTAAATAGCTAGGATCATTGGTTAGTTCAATTCCAATTATCCATTTTGCCCATTTATAGCCGTACTTACTTTCAGCTACTAGTTGGAATGGGAATCCCCGCTCTGGCGGTATTACAATATCATTCATTTTGTACGCCATAATAATGTCATTATCTAAAAGATACTCAAGAGGCATAGATGTTGTATAACCGTCTGATGAATGGAAAATTACTGTATTAGCTTCAATGTTTGCGCCTGCGGTTTGTATTAAGTCTTTTATTAGCACACCTTCCCAGAGTATGGTTGCATCCCAGCCATCAACACAGTAGATAGTCACAACTTTTTGAAAACTTTGATAATCTGATATGATTTGATAGTACGACAACTCTGTTTCTCTATCAACAAGACCAAACACGTTGAGTTTATAGGCGTTTGCATCAATATTTTGTACTCCCATTATTGAGTTTTCATAAAAGCTACCAATTGAAGAGAGTTTTTGACCTTGATATTCTAAAACCTCTCCTGGGTAAAGTGTTATCGGTGTAGGCTCTGTTGTAGGCCGCGGTAAAATTGGTGCCTGAGAGGGCATAAATATTGGAGACGTTTTTGTGGGCGTAGGTGAGCGGATAGGCGTTATTATGGGATTATTAGTTGGAGTTGCTGATCGTAAAGGTGAAGGTAACAGTGAAGGTGGTATTGTTTGAGGTAAAGTTGCTGTTGGCTCTATTATTGGTGTTTGGATGTTAGGTTGCAAAGTACTTGTTGGTGAAGTAGCTGGTGTAGGTGTCTTATTGCTATACGGCTGCCAATAAATGGCAATTAGCATAGCGCTAACTGTGATCAATAAAAGACCGATTACTGCAAACACTTTACTATTCACTATAGCCATAATCAGTATCAAAATTACGTGTCTAATCAGCCTTATTTAAGCCCATCTAACTTTGTCTTGATTTTTAAGTTTTTTAGAAAAAACCAGAATCACAAAGTCTAGATAGAATGAATTAATGATTGGCTACTTTTAATAGGTGGTTGTTTATAATGCGTTTTTATGCAGATTGATGAGTTCAAGCTGGAACGATACCTTGCTAAACATGAAGCAGATATTAAATATGTTCTTGGTGCATCTGATTGTGAAACTTTCACAATTAAAGAAGTCCTTGCAGAAGATGAATTAACTGCTTTAAACAATTTGAGGTTAGGTTACTCTGAGTCCCAGGGAAACGTACTTCTTAGAAAAGAAATTGCTGGATTGCTCCAAAATTCAGACTGTTCGCAAATAATTATCAGCGTTCCGCAGGAGGCCATTTTCCTTACTCTGAATACGTTGCTAAAAAGAGGCAGCAAAGCTATTGTGCAGGTCCCTTGTTATCAGTCTTTATGTGCAATTTCAGCAGCTATCGGTGCTAAAGTAACACCTTGGTCTCCTGTAATTTTAAAAAACCAGTGGCATTGGGATATAGAGTTTCTGAAAGATAAAATCGATAAAACAACAAAGCTTCTAATAATAAATTCGCCGCATAACCCCACTGGGCACTTGTTCACCAGAAGCGAATTTAATGAAATAATTGGTTTAGCAAAAGAGAACGGTTGCTATGTGCTTTCTGATGAAATGTATCGCATGCTAGAGTACCAGAATGAAACTCGATTGCCTGTG
>JAAZCB010001370.1 GCA_012513545.1 Clostridiaceae bacterium | reverse complement strand
GGTTTATTCTTTGAATAACAAACGTCCCCATGGCAAAATGCCGGGTCTCATCCGGTACATCGTCTCTTAAACTGCATGCCGCAAGAAGCAGGCATATAGTAACAATCAAACAACTTATTCTAAACAGGTTTTTAGTCATTGTAATCACCATTTATGAAAATAATGCCCTTATTAATGTATGGCATTATTATTAGAGTTACTTAGGAATTTATTCCTATTTTCTTATTATATTATAACGTAAAGGAATGTCAAATCAAAGCATCAAAAAAAATGTTTATATCACTCAAATTGGGTAAATATTAATATAAATCTTCTTTTTATTATAAATTCTGTACTTTATAAGATAACTTTGCTTAAGTTAATCAATATAATGGAGGTTACTGTAAATGCCAAAAAAAATACTTATTATCGGTGCCGGCTACGGCGGAATTGAAACCGCTCTGACTCTTTATAAAAAGAAAAGGAAAAGAGATGATATTGAAATCACCATAGTTGACAAAAATTCATATCATACCCTGCTGACAGAACTCCATGAGGTTGCTGGAAACAGGATTAGCGAAGACGGGGTCATTGTCCCTCTGAAAGATATTTTCAAATATACCGATATCAACGTCATCAGAGATGAGATAGAGGATATTGATTTTGAAAAAAACAAGGTTGTATCCAGTAACAAAGAATATTCATATGACTATCTTGTACTGGCAGTGGGCAGTGAAACAAATTACTATGACATTCCCGGTCTTAAGGAGCACTCTTTTTCTTTATGGTCTTATAACGATGCAATAAGGATCAGAGAACATATAAAATTATGTTTTATCACTGCAGCTCAAACCAAAGACCCTGCTCTTAGAAAAGCCCTACTTACTTTTATTGTTGGCGGCGGTGGTTTTACAGGCGTAGAAATGATCGGAGAACTGGCCCAGTGGGTCAAATCGCTTTGCAATGAATATGGAATCAATCGTACCGAAGTAGACTTAAAGCTTATAGAAGCACTTCCCAAAATACTAAATAATTTAAAGGACGAGAGCGTTAACAAAACTGTTAATTACCTTACGAAATCTCTTAAGGTGGATGTTCTTACAAGCAGTGCAATAACCCGACTAACCGAAGACAGTGTTGAGCTCAAAGACGGAAGAAAAATATCTACAAAAACCCTCATATGGACAGCCGGTGTCCGTGCCTGCTGTATTTCCGACAAGGCTGCAGTAGAAAAGGGTAAAGCCTGTAAAATAAAAGTCAACAAGTTTTCACAAACCGAATACAAAAACGTATATGCTGTAGGAGACATATCCTGTTTTGAAACAGAAGGAGATATTCTTCCTGCGCTTGTTGAAGCAGCCCTTCAAACTGGAAAAGGAACAGCCAAAAACATTCTAAGAGCAGTAAGAGGAGAAACGCTTGAAGAAATCAAACCAAAGCTTCACGGTGTTATGGTTTCTGTCGGAAGCTTTTTTGGAGTAACCGACCTTATGGGGGTTCAACTGCCAAGACCTTTTGCGATCTTTATGAAATATCTCGTAAATATGCATTATCTCTTTGGCATAGGAGGTTTTGAACTTGTAATAAAATATATAAAGCATGAGTTCCTTAATAAAAAACAGAGAAAGTTTATACTGGAAAAACACTATTCAATGATGACTCCCACATTCTGGCTTGTACCCATAAGGCTTTTTCTTGGTTATTCCTGGTTGATGGAAGGCATTGGCAAGCTGCAGGAGGGTTGGCTGACAAATGCATTTCTTGCCGGTAAAGCACCTGATGTTGAATCAAGTGCCTCAATAACCGAAACAGGTGAAAAGGTTTTCAGGATAGTTTCCTCCCATACCCCTT
>JAAZCB010001369.1 GCA_012513545.1 Clostridiaceae bacterium | reverse complement strand
TATATAAAGCGATAAGTGATGCAAGCGGAGCGAGTCCTGCTGCAAAGGAAGTTGTCAGCTACAGGACTGCTTTATGGCAAGGTTATGAGTTGGTTAAGGCTCGTGAAATGATTACAACAAATATGATTGTTGAGATTCAAGGTATTATTGAAAAGAATCGTGCAGGGATAAGAAATTTACCCGGTACCGTACTCCGAAATGAAAGAACAGGTGAAACTGTTTATACTCCACCTACGGGAGAAACTGAAATCAGAGAGCTTTTAAGCAATCTCGAAAAATACATCAATGAAGACTACAATGATATTGACCCATTGATAAAGCTAGCGGTAATCCATTACCAATTTGAAAGCATTCATCCCTTTTATGATGGCAATGGAAGGACAGGCAGAATCATAAATGTACTTTACCTGGTATTGAAGGAATTGCTTGATAGCCCAATCCTCTATTTGAGTAGCTATATAATCAGGAACAAATCAGCATATTACAGACTTCTTCAAGAAGTACGAACCCTTGAAAACTGGGAGGAATGGATTGTTTATATTCTTACAGGTGTTGAGGAAACCGCAGAAGAGACATTGAGGTTAGTAAAAAGAATCAATGCTGAAGTTGAAACAATGAGTGCTGAGATAAAAGAAAAACTTCCTAAAATTTATTCAAAAGAATTAATTGCTTTACTGTTTTATGAATTTTATACAAAAATCGTATATATTGAAAATGGTTTATCTGTAACAAGAAAGACTGCGGTGAATTACCTGTCATCGCTTGAAAAAGAGGGTTTTCTTACTTCTGAAAAGATAGGTAAGGAGCGGATTTATCAAAATAAAAGACTGTATGACTTGGTTAAGTACGGGCAATTAGGGGTGGAGGGAAAGCTGTGAAGGTAAAGCATTTTAAAGATAAAATTTCTAAAGGGTTAGGAAGCGCTATATTATTTCTTAAAGACAATCCAGGGGAAGCTCATAGATATGATAATACAATTCTATGGGCTTGCTGTCATAATACAAAATACGATTCCCAGTGTGAAACAGACAGAGGTCAATATCTTTATGAAGCTATTTGTTTATCGAGTAGTAAGGATAAATTGGAAGATATTTTACTTGAGAAGCTTTTGCAAAACAAGAAGTATTGGGATGTAGACCAACTCTTTGACATAGCAGTAATCATGTATGAGAATGGTAATACAAAAGCTAAGGAAACCATGTATAGTAAGTTCAGAAGCTATTTGGATGAGGTGCTTCGAATAAAGGTTTATAACCGATACAGGTTAGAAGCAGCGACAGCAGGAGCTGTGGCGATTATAGATATGGACGGATTTGATGGATTAGAATTTGTTGCTGATATTATGGGTAGAATTATGATTTCTACTGGGAGAGAAGAGATATTTGATACAGACTGGATAATTAGCCATGCTGAAAACGAACTTGGGGAAGTTGAGGTAAAGAATTTTTTCGGGAATAAGTCATTGGCGAATGAAAATATAAAGACTTTTATCGACGAATATAATTCACATATAGTTAGCAGACATGAATACCAACAAAATAGGAAAAAGGAGTTGCCTGATTATGAAACGATAATTTCGATCGTAGATGAATATTGTTCCGAAGAGAAAATGAGACTGGGAAGGCGTAATATTCTAAGGAGATTAGGCAAGAAGGCAAACAAAAAGGAACTTATTAAAGTTGCTAATGAATTAGAAAACACTACAGATGAAATAAAGCAGATAGCTTTGCTACATGTATTTATAAATGCAGTGTATCCACTGAGGATTGATTTTCTACTTAATCTTTCATACAGTAATAATAAAGAGCTGGCGGGCGCAGCTGCAACTGCACTGGAAAACATCAAAGATAATAGAATACATGATTTAGCATTGGACTTAATTAAAGATAAGGAACTAAGTGTATATGCACTAGGGCTGCTAAAGCTAAACTTTGAGAATGATTTTGACATTGTTCTAGACCTATTGAAAAGTGAATATGAACGGCTTAAGATAGAAGAATCTGAGTTTGACTTTCATAGCTTAACTATGGGTGTAAGGGAAATTTTTGAATATAACAAAAGTATTGACAGTATTGATATTCTGCTCTTCTTATACCATAATACGACCTGTTCTTACTGCAGGACGATTATTGTTGAAATAATGTGCAATACTGGTGTTTTACCAGATAACATAGCTGAAGAATGCCAGTATGATTGCGTCCTGGAAATTAGAGAAATGGCAACGAAGCATTTAAAAATGAAAAAGTATGACTGTTTGAAAACATGTAGAACTCAGATAGTTAATCCTCTATAAAGATTAAAAACAAAAGTGCAATAAGTAGTCCTTCAATATTTTGCTGTTGTGAACGAGAGGAAACAACCCTAGATGGGTTGAGTTTATCAAAGGAATGAATAGTCTATATATCAAAAAGAGAAGCATGAGTAATCTTTTAAATGCAATTACTAAAAAATGATTCCGTTAAGGCACCACTAGACCTTTGCGACATCATTTTTGTCTACTCAAGGCACGTTGAGTGCGTGGTATTGATAACAAGGGTAAATTGATGGGTGTGCGAAAAGCCCAGTAAATAAGGCGTTTCCGAGGTTTTGGGGCAAAAAATCGATGTGTTGAAATCGTCAAAATATCGCTTCGTGGGAACAAGTCCAAAGGCGTGATTTTCAACGTGACAGAGCGATTTAGATGTCAGTGTTTGACGAGTGGTCGATTTAGATGTTTTGGGTTTTTGGGGCTTGGTGAGTGGTCGATTTAGATGTTTTTCGGATTTGGTAGAGGTTGTGTGGTCAGGTTGGATGTAGTTTGTCACGGACGATAAAGCTGAGTCTTGAATTACGGATTATTTATATAACCTCCCATAATTCTATTACTACAATGTATCACCATTGTTTATACTGTGGGACTTTTGCATGCGACGATTGTAAACCATTATGATTATATAGGTTGACAATACGATGCTTTTGTGGTACTCTTTTTAAGGTTAGGAGTGATAAGGTGACGATAAAAGAAAAACTGCTTACACTTTTTGAATCCAACAGAGGCTTATATTTTTCAGGTGAAGATATTGCTAAAACGCTTTGCGTATCAAGAGCGGCTGTTTGGAAGGCTGTTAAAACACTTCAAAGTGAAGGTTATGCTATCAGTGCCATCACCAACAGGGGATACTGTCTTTCTCCTGAAACAGATATATTGTCTCCTTCAGGCATACAAAAATATTTGGATTTTAGCCATTCCGATATGGAGATTTGTGTTCTTCCTACTGTGAGTTCGACAAATGCATATGTTCGTGAAAAAGTTGATTGTGGTGAATTTGAAGGATATACAGTCATATCCAATGAGCAAACCGCTGGTCGTGGCAGATTTGGACGTAGTTTTCATTCCCCATTCGGCACGGGACTATATATGAGCACGCTTCTTCGTCCGAAAAATTATTTATCCCATCAGGCTGTGAATATAACGACTATCGCCGCGGTTGCGATGTGTGAAGCCATTGAAGCTGTATCCTATGAAAAAACGCAGATTAAATGGGTGAATGACATTTATATCCGCGGAAAAAAAGTTTGTGGTATTTTAACAGAAGCCTCCTTGAGTATGGAAAGCGGCATGCTTGAATATGCCGTACTTGGAATAGGTGTAAATATTTATCGACCTAAGAATGGCTTTCCACAGGAGATAAAAAATATTGCAGGCTGTATCTTTGAAACGCCACAAAATGATGTTAAAAATCGTTTGGCAGCGGAATTTTTAAACAACTTTATGGCGTACTATGCTACGCTTGAGAAAGAAAACTATGTTGAAAAATATAGAAGCCGAAGTCTTGTT
Source organism: Clostridiaceae bacterium (assembly GCA_012513545.1). Next base: position 19 of record JAAZCB010001369.1, on the reverse strand, counting down.
ATAGGAAAGCGCGTCACAG
>JAAZCB010001368.1 GCA_012513545.1 Clostridiaceae bacterium | reverse complement strand
GAGAATAAAGATGCCCGGGATTCAGATCCCGGGCATCTTTATTTTGCAGGCATATGCGCCTGGCTTTCAGTAGCCCCACCAGAAATACGACATAATGCCGTAATAAACTGTAATACAGGTTATTAAACTCTTAATTAAAAAGTATCTTTTTTTAATTAAAAATAGTTTATTGAAACTATTGTTAGTCAATTTATTAAAAAATATTTTTTGTGCAAAAATGTTCAAAATAAGTTCAAAAAAGTTCAAAATCATTTCCTAAGTTTGTGCAAAACACATTCTTATGAAAGTTCCAGTCATAAAACTCAATAAATCTGGCAAATACACATATGTCTGTGTGTACTACAAACACAGAAACAACAGGATTCTGGTTAATACCAATATAGAGTATGACCCGAATACAATGGACAAAGGATTAACCTTTGAAGAGCAATACGGAAATCCAACGTACCGTAGGTGGCTGAATACTGTTTCTGATTATTTGACTACGTGTCGTTTACGGGGTAAAGAACCAAATCAGAAAGAATGTTTGGAATATATACAGCATAATTCCGATTTGCAAGTAAGGTTGCCTGAGAGCGGAAAACCTGAAAAGACAGTCATGAATTACTTCCAAGACTTTATTAATGAGAAAGAAAAGGAGTTAGGAAGTCATTACAACAGCCAGCGTGTATATAATAGTCTGCATACAAATCTGAAGGAGTTCGACAAGACCTACAAACTGACGTTTGAGAAACTGAATAACATTAATTTTTTCTATGAATTCAGGGATTTCTCATATAAGAAATTGGGGCATATTGACAATACGGTAAGCAAAAACATAAGCATATTAAAAGCATTTCTTCGTTACCTTCAAGACAATGAAGTTACAATATTCAAAAGCAAACTGTTCAAATTCAGTATACCCAAACACAGGTCACAGGTCGTAACATTAAATCCTGATGAAATTAAAGAAATCTATTATTGTGATAAGTACGACAAATTTGAAAGACCCGTGATTGATGTCTTTGTCTTCCTCATTATGACAGCCATGAGGTTTTGTGATTATGAAGAGATACACAATGCACGAATTGAGAATAATATCCTGATTAAGGTGAACAAAAAAACAAAAACGGAAATAACCGTTCCGTTAAATCAGACAGCACTCGAAATATTGGAGAGGTATAATCATGAATTGCCACAATTTGCAAATGCTTACCTGAACCGAGAAATAAAAGCCATTTTCAGGAAGTACGATTTGCTAAAAAGTGATTACAAAAAGACCTATGTAAAGAATAAACGGGAGTTGACTAAAGAGGGTAAAAAACGTGATTTCATCACTGTGCACAAATCCAGAAGTACGTTTATAACCCTACTTATAAATCAAAACACACCACTTAGTGAAATAATGCCTATGACAGGACATAAATTGGTCAGCACCCTGAATACCTATACCGACAAGAAATTGAATCCCGATGTAACCGATAAAATCAAAATATAACAAGTAACTAAACCGAGATTATTTAAAAAATGCAACAACAATCCATTAAACACATGAATTAAACGAATAACAATTGCTATTTTTAATGTTTTATTTTAAAAATCAGAACAATACGGTAATATACATTAAATCAATATTTTTT
>JAAZCB010001367.1 GCA_012513545.1 Clostridiaceae bacterium | reverse complement strand
GACAATCAATAGTATGCCATATTTCGGTGGTTCTGGCCTGCACCCAGATAAAATTACTTTTTAGAATTTCAAAGGTATAAATAAACCATTATTATTTGATCTATACTAAAAATACCAAAAGGTCAGTGGCAGAAACTTACTTTATTATGGGTAATAAAGAAAAGGGTGAAATGCTGTTTCGGGATTATCTGAAAGCAGATCCTGAGTGGGGTTGGGGCTGGATAGGCTGGTCAGACCAATATTGGTTGTTAAAGAAACAGGATGCCGACTACAAAAGAGGCGAGGAGATATTGTTTAAGGCATTAACCATACCTGGATTAAGAGACAAAGAAGATGTAGAAGAAAGACTCCTTGACCTCTATTATGATTCCGGTGAGGAAGAAAAATACAAAGCACTTGAAAAAAAGATTAACAATACAAATAATAATCAGAAAGAAAAAGAAAGTATCTATTCCAGCATCATTAAGAGAGCAGTTAATCCGAGCCAAAACATCAGTTTTAAAGTCGGCAGAAATGAAGCGTGCCCATGTGGCAGCGGCAAGAAATATAAAAAATTGCTGTGGATTATAACAGCAAAGAGGTTACATGGAAGGAGAAATAAAGATGGCATATCAAATCAAAATTACAATTAAGGACATCAAACCTGCGGTGTGGAGAAGATTGAGAATTCCGGGGGGTATAACCTTCCGGCAGTTGCATCAGATTATCCAGGCATCATTTGGGTGGCTTGATTACCATCTGCATAACTTTCGATTTGCTACAACCGTAGTTGCTATTCCTGATGATAGTTTTGCACCCGGGAATCTATATGGGGAAGATATTACTGAGCTCGACACAAACACAACGATAATTAATGAATTGTTTGATAATAATGATGATTGTGTATATGAATATGATTTTGGAGACTCATGGGAACATGGTATTACTATTGAAAAAAGATTAAAAGATACTAAAAAGAACAGCATCCCCGAGTGTCTGAGCGGAGCGAGACACAGGCCCCCTGAAGATGTCGGGGGTACGTACGGATACGAAAGATTTCTTGACACTATTACAGATAAACAAGATCCTGAAAGGGAAGAGATGCTTGCATGGGCTGAAAAGGACACAGGAGGTCGGATTTTTGAACCGAATTACTTCAACATTAATGAGGTAAACAGGAAGCTTTTATATGCGCTTGAAGACGATGTAGAGCATGCCAGAATCTTGTTGACCGGCAATGGGATTACAGGAACCGTTTCTTGGGGATGGTCCGATGTTTGTATTGATGTTAATGGGAAACAATATACCATGGAGTACATTAAAAGTCTACTTCTTCGATTAGGCGGAGGAAGCAAGGTTACTATTAAAGTAATCCCAAGATAAAATTAGATGTTTAATGCTGGTGAAGATGTGTAAATATGTTTTCGCTAGTAGCAAATGCCATATAAACGGTGGCACATTGCAAGTAGGATGAACTTGTACTTTTTGTATAAAATTTATTGAAGCTAATATTATAATTGAACACTCATTATTAGTGAATTTAGGTGCATTTTTAGATTAAGCGCCTACTGTTTATCAGCTAATCAGTAATACTGATTTTCAACTACTTGCATGCCTCCAGTTTAACTGGATGTTTTAGAAAAACCTATAAGATTTGTCGTTTCTCATCTAGCCTCATCTTGTATCAT
>JAAZCB010001366.1 GCA_012513545.1 Clostridiaceae bacterium | reverse complement strand
TACCCTATCAAGCGTGCAGAAAGAACCAGTAAGTGCAAACCCTATTTTGACTCCTTCAAGTAACATTTCTATACCCCCAACTCTTCAATAATATTGTTCACTGTGTCCCTTATAAACTCAGCTGCCGTTACGGGCGCAACCTTTCCCGGCAGAGAAAGTGCCCATATTGTCTTCACTCCCTGTTCTTTTGCTTCTTCAAAGTCTACACCACCGGGCTTTGAAGCCAGGTCAATTATTAATGAATCTTTTCTGATTTTCCTGAGTATATCAGCATCAAGAATTATATGAGGTATGGTATTAAATACAACATCCATTTTTTCAATATATTGACTCACCTCATTCAAAAAAACAGGTTTATATGAATAACTTCTTATCCAAGCAATGTCAGAGTATTTTCTGGCTTCTACATATACATTGCTGCCCAACCCGTCAAGCATTTTGGCAAGTACCTTTCCTATCCTTCCATAGCCGAGAATCAATACATTGCTCCCGTGCAACGTAACCGGCATTTCTTCCATTGCAATCTGAATTGCTCCCTCAGCAGTCGGAATAGCATTTAAAACCGCCATCTCCTCCCTCTCAAGCAGATCCAGGAAGTAGACATTATACACCTGTGCCATATGAGCAATTTTTTCACTTATTCTGCCTGCTAAAAACAACTGGTTCTTTGACATTTTTTTGAACACGTCATTTATGTAAATCTTTATGTCATGAAAAGGTGTATTAATTGTTTCGTTATCATTAGAGCAAGGGATCGGCCCTATTACAACGTCAGATTCTTTTATCGATTGTTCAAGGTCGCTGCTCTCTTTAATTCCTGTCTCAAAATCAGCGTTACTAAACCCATATATATTAACCTTGTTCCCCTGTGCCATCAGCAGGTTTGCAAGTTTAATACTCCTTAAGTCTCCGCCTACAACTGTGTACTTTTTGCTATTCATTCCTATAAACCTCCCTTGATGTTAATTAGTAAAAAATGCTTATAACATTTATTAAAAATGCCATACATCAAATAATTTATAGATTAATGAATATGGCAGCCTTTTAAAACTAATATATCTTATGTATCTTTCAGAGCTTTAGTGCTTGTCCCAGGTCAACAAAATACTCACTATACAAACTTAATATGTACAGCTTTAAGTGTGTTGAAATGGTATGAATTATGATTTTTATCAATATACTCCCAATAATTATGTATACTTTACTGCACAGTCTAAATAAAAAGTTCCGGAAAACGGCTCATGATAAAAAACTGCAAAAAAATAAAGCCCTATTAGAGGCTTTATTTTAATATTCTTTAGTTATATGTACACAACATACAAATTTACTTACCTGATACGGTAATATACGGGCTGTTGGCATTGGACACAACTACTACCTTTTTAGTTCCCCAATCCCACATTTTTTCTGCAACAGCGTCTTTCATGTTGTCTTTGGTCTTTTGTTTAACATAGGTCAATATTTCTGTAATGGTTTTTTCATCAACCTTGTTTTCTGCCAATTCCTCCTCTGCAGCTGTATATTGTGGATCAAGCGCCTTAAGTATATTAATGTTTATAATAAAGTCAACCTGTACAAGCATATTAGGTCCGTTTGAAACAGGCGCCATATTTATATCTATGGTTCTGGTTTCACCGTTCCATATAACTTCAGCTCCGAGACCTTCTGCAACGAAACGAACCGGTACACAGGTTCTTTCCAAAGCGATGGTTGGTTCAGTGTCCATTTGTTTCTCAACACCATTGACAGTAATGGTTTTGTTACCGATTCTCATTGTTATATTGGTTTCTCCCATGCTTATCTGTACTTCTTTAAGTTCCCCATTCCATTTTACTTCTGCACCAAGGGCTTCACTTACAAATCTGACAGGAATAAGTGTTCTTCCATTTGCGTCAATAAAAGGCTTTGCGTCAGGAAAAGCAATCGCACTGCCATTGACGTTAACTGAAATATCATTTGCCGCAAATACAGAACAAACATTTAATGCTATTACTCCCAAAATCAACATAAACAAAAAGCACAACTTCTTCATTTGAATTCTCCTCCTCGAGATTTTCTTAAAATTAGTTAGACATACAATATAAATTATCCCACATTTTTTCTAAATAAGCAATTGGATTAGTACAGCCATAAACGTCACTAGATTAATCATGGACAAAATAACTCTTTTTATTTTTATCAGAAGTCTATTTGTTATTTTTTAAAATATTATGATAAAAAAAACCGAAAGCTTCCACATTAAGGAGTTTTCGGTTGATTATAGCAACACTGTTATTACTTGAAAAACTGTTTATAGTCTATGTTTTTCTTTATATTCCCGACTGCCGAAAAACACATTTTGTCGTATTTGAAAATTGTCTCAATTAGTTCATGTACTTTTTCAAGGCTTACGTCGTCAATCTTTTTAAGAACTTCCTCAGGACTTTGTATTCTTCCTAAAATGATTTCCGATTTGCCGATACTGTTCATCCTGCTGCTTGTACTTTCAAGTCCCAGTATATAGCTCCCCTTCAACTGCTCTCTTGACTTTACCAGTTCATCCTCAGAAATGCCTGATTTTACTAGCTTTTTAATTTCAATATCTGTAAGTTCCATAACCTTTTCGAGATGCTCAGGATTCATACCTGCATAAATTGTAAACAATCCGGCATTTTTGTAGGAAGATGGATAAGAATATATTGAATAAACAAGTCCCATTTCCTCCCTGATTTTCTGAAAAAGTCTCGAACTCATTCCTCCGCCGAAAATGTTGTTAATCGCTAACAGCCCGTAGAGATCATCACTGCCATGTTCTATACCGTTAAACCCAAGACAGATATGGACCTGTTCGGTGTCTTTTTCCTTGATGCTGACACCGGCCTTAAACTCAGCCTTTTCATACCCGTTAATTTTTCCGCCGATAGCCTTCCAATTGGAGAACTTCTCTTTGACAAGCTCTATAAAGCTGTCTTCATCAAAACTTCCGGCTATAGCTATTACGGTATTTTGTGGCTGGTAATTCTCCTTCATATACTGTCTTATAGTACTGCCATCGATTGCATAAAGACAGTCACTGGTGCCAAGGATGGGATATCCCAGGGGGTTGTCTTCCCAGGCTGCTTCAGATAATATATCATGCACAAGCTCCTCGGGAGAATCCTCATACATCCCAATTTCTTCCATGACTACCTTTCTCTCGATTTCAATGTCCTTTTGTGTGAATTTCGAATTGAAAAACATGTCGGCTAAAAGGTCGAGGGCAATATCAAGATGAGTGTCCAGTATTTTAACATAAAAACAGGTGCACTCTTTCCCTGTAAACGCATTTAGCTGTCCGCCTACACTATCTATAATTTCCGCAATATCCTTTGCACTTCTTGTTTCCGTTCCTTTGAACAGCATATGCTCAATAAAATGAGATATTCCGTTATTGTTTCCGTTCTCGTTCCTAGAGCCGGTTCCAACCCAAATTCCCAGAGAAACTGAACGGACATGCTGGATTTTCTCATAAACTATCCTGACTCCATTATCCAACGTAATTCGTTTAAACATAGAACCTCCAAATTTGTATGCTTTAAAAAGCTTCAGGAAATGCCCCTCACTAAAAAGCTCCGGGAAATGCCCATAGTACTGAATAAGGCGTAAGAATTATTACGCCCTATCATAAAAACAAAAGCCTATTTTACTTTGTTGGAATTACTGCCCACTCAAGACTTTGGGTTAAGACTCCTTTTCCTTTTCGGACCCTTCCATTGCGTCCTTCCTTGAGAGGTTTATACGTCCCTGCCTGTCAATTTCCATAACCTTGACAAGTATTTCGTCACCAACATTGACTACATCTTCAACCTTGGCAACCCTCTTGTTATCAAGCTTGGATATGTGAACAAGTCCTTCCTTGCCCGGCAGGAATTCAACAAAAGCGCCGAAGGCTGTCACTCTCATAACTTTACCCAAAAATACCTGCCCTGGTTCAACATCCTTTGCTATACCTTCTATCATCCTTAACGCCTTTTGTCCTGCTTCTGCGTCTGAGCTGAAAATATAGACACTTCCGTCGTCTTCAATATCTATTTTTACTCCTGTTTCATCAATTATCTTATTGATCATCTTACCGCCAGGTCCAATAACATCCCTGATTTTGTCAGGGTTAATTGAAGTGGAAATGATTTTAGGAGCATAAGCCGAAAGATCTTTCCTCGGCTCTTTTATTGCCTTTAGTATTACCTCGTCAATTATCTGCAAACGTCCTTTTCTTGTATGCTCAAAGGCCTGTTCAATGATGTCAAAAGTCAGTCCGTCTACCTTTATATCAACCTGAATTGCAGTTATACCGTCCTTTGTACCTGCTACCTTGAAGTCCATATCGCCAAAGAAGTCTTCTATTCCTTGAATGTCCATAAAGGTTACAAATCTGTCCTGGTTTTTTTCATCTACCACCAAACCGGCTGAGATACCGGCAACAGGTTTCCTTATCGGAACTCCTGCGTCCATCAGTGCAAGTGTGCTTCCGCATACACTTCCCTGGGAGGTTGAACCGTTTGACATCAGCACTTCTGAAACCAGCCTTATTGTGTAAGGAAATGCGTTCTGATCGGGAATTACAGGCTCTAGAGCTCTTTCAGCCAGAGCACCGTGACCTATTTCCCTTCGTCCCGGACCTCTTGAGGTCTTTGCTTCACCAACACTATAGCCTGGGAAGTTATAGTGATGCATGTATCTCTTTGTCTCTTCAAGTTCAATTCCATCGAGCATCTGGACATCTCCCATTGCGCCCAGCGTAACAGTTGTAAGCACCTGTGTCTGTCCCCTCTGGAAGAGACCTGAACCGTGAACCCTCGGCAAAAGCCCTACTGCTGCTGATAAAGGCCTTATTTCATCAAGTCTTCTGCCGTCAACACGCTTGTTTTCTTCAAGTATATATTCCCTTACAACTTTCTTCTCAAGCTTGTACAGCGCCTGGGAAATCATTCCTTCCATTTCAGGGAAGGCTTCTGCAAGCTCAGCTTTTGTGTCTTCGGTAAGCTTTGCAATATTCTCGTCTCTTACCTGCTTGTCCACAGCAAGTACTGCCTCTCTCATCCTTGAGTAAGCGAATTCCTTTACTGCACTGAAAATATCCTCGGGCACATCGGCAGATTTGTATTCAAACTTTGGTTTGCCAACTTCCTTAACAATATAGTTAATAAAATCAACTATTTTCTTAATTTCTTCATGACCTTTTTTTATGGCACCAATCATAACTTCATCAGGAACTTCATTTGCTCCTGCTTCAATCATGACTATTTTATCACTTGTTCCCGCCAGAGTAACATACATCTGGCTTTTTTCCCTCTGGGCGGCATCAGGGTTTATAACAACTTCACCGTCAACAAGTCCTAAAACAACACTGCCTATAGGTCCATTAAAAGGAATGTCGGATATCGACAGAGCAATTGACGATCCCATAAGTGCCGCAACCTCAGGGGAATTATCCTGATCAACCGACATAACGGTGTTCACTACTGCTACATCGTTTCTGAGATCTTTAGGAAATAAAGGCCTTAAGGGCCTGTCAATAACCCTGGATGTCAGTATAGCCTTCTCTGAAGGCTTTCCTTCCCTCTTGATAAAGCCTCCGGGTATTTTTCCAACCGCATATAGTCTTTCTTCATAATCTACACTTAGTGGAAAAAAGTCGATTCCATCCCTCGGAGCTGCAGATGCCGTTGCGGTTGATAGTACGACTGTATCTCCGTACCTTACCATAACTGACCCGTTAGCCAATTGTGCGAGGTTTCCTGTTTCGATTGTTACATTGCGTCCAGCAAGTTCCATGCTGAAAATATTCTGCATTTTCCATC
>JAAZCB010001365.1 GCA_012513545.1 Clostridiaceae bacterium | reverse complement strand
TGCCGGTTAATCTCAGATCTTCAAAACTCGATTATACATTTATTCTGCATATTAAACAGGATGGAAGCCGTGAACTTATTCTGGAATATGATACTGACCTTGCCAGTCGGAAACAGGCCGAAAAATTTCTGAAAATGTTATCAGATTCAATAGCCGATTGTAGCTGTAAAGCTTTTAATCATTTAGATAAAAATCGAATGCCTGAAAATAAAAATGACTGCAATCAAGTTGAAATAAAAGAAAAATCAACTGATTGTACTATGTCTATATTAAATAAAGTTGAGACGGATTTCTCACATGATGATAAGTCAATTGAGAGACACATTGCAGATGCCTGGCAGAATATTTTAGGTGGTACTATTCCAGTGCATGAGAGTAACTTTTTCGTACTTGGTGGAGATTCAATTAAGGCGATCCAGATATGTGGTATTCTGAATCGTAGGGGAATCAACCATATCAGCCCGTCACATTTTTTCCAGTATCCTCTTTTCGGAAAATTCTGTTCAGAAGTACAGAAAAACAGGATAAGTACCGCTCCAAAATCGAATAAAGCATTACCTGGCCAGATTGCAAAGCTATTACCAATACAGCAGTGGCTTTTTACAGAACATGCAGATCACTGGAAGAAGTTCTTCATGTTGTTGCCTCTTAAAGTAATCGTAAGTGTAAAAGAAGAAGAGGTGCAGAAAGCATTTATAATGCTGACTAAGCAACACGAGGCATTTCGAATGTCTTTCAAAGACAGTCATGCATACCTGCTGCCTGAAGCACCAGAACCATACTGGGGAAGATCAGAAGAACAAGAAGGCATGGACATTGATCGATGTTTACATGCTATATCAACAGCTTTGTTTGATAAAATAGACCCGGTTAGCGGTAAAAATATAGCAGCCCATTATCTTAAAGGATCTAATGAAAGTTATTTGATCATTGCCGGGCATCATCTGGTGCTTGATACTGTATCTCTTCAGATTATCTGTCAGGAACTTAACTATTTTATAAAAAATGAAGGGAACTTTGAAAATGCTGATAACAACGGAATAGCGACTCTTATGTCAGAAAGTGAGAAGTATTGCCAGAACTTACTTGATGAAAATGAGATAAATTTCTGGGAAAAACAGATCCGTGAACCATCCGGAAAATTAATCTCTCTTAAAAATGATAGTGGCGACAGATTTATTGACAGGATTACCGTTTCGAAAAAAGTATCTTATATAGATTCTTTTAAAAAAAATGATATTCGTATCAATATAATGAGCGCTCTTGGCAAGGCTCTTTATTTATCTGGTCAAAAGGATAATGTATTTGTTAAAATGGAAGGTCATGGAAGATCGGGAGTATTTACAGATCATGACCTGAGCAGAACCGTTGGATGGTTTACAGTCATTTATCCATTTTTATTGAGAGTCAGTGACAATGACAGAGAGATCAAAGAATGGACAGATAGTTATTTCAGAAATCTGAAGAATGGCGGTGCTTCATACAATTATGCATTAGATAAAAAAGGTGATATTCTGGCATATAGAGCACAAGTTTCACTTAATTATTTAGGTGAATTGAATGAAAACGGAGAAGATAATCCAATTCAGATATATTCAGATTTTCTGAACGATTTTAAAGTTAATGGGTTGATACACGATGAATTTATTCCTGATACGCCGCTGGAACTGACAGTATTTATAGATAAAAATCAGGATTTGCAGTTACAGGCTTCTTTTTCACCCAACTGTATCGATACGAATTGGGTGAATGAATTAATGACTAATTGGGTAATGGTACTTGATAATGATAATAAGATTTCAAACAATGCTCATAATAAAGAGATCTTAAACCTTGCAGATATTTGCATGTGTAATCCAGAGGACATTGAATCGTACAGTCCTGTTAATTTTGCTCAGGAAGGGATGCTTTTCCAATGTGAGCTGGATAATAATCCTCAAACATATTCAGTGGAAATTAATTTCAAGTTAAAAGGAGTGGTTAATACGGGTATACTGGAAAAAGCATGGTTACTGGTATTGCAGCATCATCAGAATCTCCGCAGTCTTTTTCCAATGTCACCAAATGGTAATTATGTAAGACTAGTTTTGAAAAAATGTCGTACATCGGTAGATGTCAATAATCTGATCAGTTTGCCAAAAAATATACAACAACAGAAAAGAGAGCAGATTTCATCTGAAAAGATGAAGAATAAGTTCGATCTTCAATGTGGTCCGTTAATCACTATGAATCTTTTTTCATATAGTGAACATGAGCATGAGATGAGCTGGTTTTTTCATCATATACTGATGGACGGCTGGAGTGCAGGGATACTAATTGACCAGATATTCAAAACATACGAAGCGCTGGAAAAAAACAGTAAGATACCTCTTTTTCAAATGTCTTCAACATTAAATAGTATTAAATGTAAGTTGTATGAAAAGGATCGGTATAGTGCAAGTCAGTGGTGGAAAGTTATGTTAAGCGGGTTTAAAACAAGGACCTTTATTGCTGCCAGCGAAATCAGTCAGGATATATTAAAAACTCCATTAAAAGAAAAAAAATTAATGCTTGAAAATGATTGTCTGCAAGCGATTAAAAAAGTAGCAGAAAGAAATTCCGTAAGTCTCGCACATGTTTTTCAGGTACTTTGGGGATTTTTAATTGCATCAGAGAATG
>JAAZCB010001364.1 GCA_012513545.1 Clostridiaceae bacterium | reverse complement strand
GGTAAATGATATAGAGAGTAAAGTTGGATATTTAAATGAAAAAATTATAGGTATTGATGAGAGTAGTCAATACAATTCAAAAAAAAGACCGATAAAGGCAAAAATTATATCAACTGTATTAATAGTATTTGGTTTGTACTCTATACTAAACATTATTTTGATTTATAAATCTAACACAAGCCAATCAATTTTAAGCATTGTAATAACTATCTTAATTGTTGCATCAGGTATAGGTATTGCCTGCCGAAAGAAGTGGGCATGGTGGATTGGGTGCGCTGATTTGACACATTTATTTATATTGGGTATAAATAACACTATGAAATTGAATATTAGTTTTGAACAAAAGTTAGTATTTCTTCCGGTTGCAGGTCTGCTTATGATCTCTACTATTTGGATATATAGCGAAGAGATAGTAAATTACTTTGATATTGTGCTTAAGCCAGTATTTAGAAGATATATAATTCCAGCTATATTTTTATGCGTGTCTATGCTAATTATATTTGGTGGAAAACTAATTTAAGTGAATGTGAAAGTATTCCGTATAAGAAAATAATTCTTGGCCTAGAGATAGATAAACAACTGGTAATACAAGGAAAAAATTGAAAATAGATAGTGGGGGTTGGAGCTTAATGAATATACGAAATTTAAATACCATGACGAAAAAAGACACTATTGATACAAGGGGTATAGCGGCATTTATTGATTTTGTTATTATATCTATACTAACAATTATTCTGAGTATATTTATTGAGGCAAAGGGTTTCCTTACATGGGTTACAATTTACAGTGCAATTGTAATAGTATATTTTTCATCCTTTGAGAGTGCTACCGGTTCAACACCTGGAAAGTTTATTCTTCGGCTAAAAGTAGTTAATAGTAACTGTGAAAAGCCAAGTTTTAGACAGGCCTTAATAAGAGCTTTATTTTGGCTTATAGAAGTAAATCCTTTAATCTTCTTATGTATAATCACTTATTTTGTTTCAAGAGATAATGCTCTAAAACAAAGATTTGGTGACAGGCTTGTAGGTACTTATGTGGTTAGAATTTCAGATTTAAAGTATTTTATGAATAATGAAAGTATTAAAGAGATGGACACAGATGAATTTATATATGAGTATAATAAGCCAAAAGTCAATATATTTCGTACAGATGGAGAAGGCAGAATTTTGGAGAAGGTAACAGAAGTTGTCTTTGAAGGCGATAAAAAGTTTAAGATACAGGGTTTGAGAGGAATGTCAGCCTCTGAAATAATGGCTGAAATCGATATTGGCGGCGAATTTCGAATGTTTAAATATTGCCTTTCAGCTGTTTTTGTAGCTGAGAAAAAACCCTCGGATATTTATTTTGTAAAGCACAATGAAAAGCCTATTAAGCATCATTGGATAGTATCCTTAGTGACTTTTTTATTTGGCTGGTGGTCTATTCCGGGTATATTTTGGACTATTGAATGCCTTGTGATGAACTTTAAAGGTGGTATAGATGTTACAGAGCCTGTAAGTTTTGCAATAAGAGAATATCGTAATTTAAAGGTATAACCAACTTCCAGAATTTCTTTACAAAGCAATTGAGTCAAAAGTTGAGGAGTTCATATGTAGATGAACTGGCTTCATATATTTCTGAGTACGAGTTAAAAGCAATTATAACAAACTTGAAGGACTTTAACCTGAAGATTTGCAAAGATTTTACTTATGTTAGTGAAGAGTACAGAGAATACGAGGTGTATTATGTCAGGGCTATCGTTTGGAATCTATGAGCAAATAATAAATCAAATTATATATAATAGTCTTAGTGAACTTGACAAGGAATGTTTTAATACTGATTCGATAGATGCTGCAGAGTCTTCAAAGGTTTTGTCTGAATATTTAGCACGAATAATAAGAGAAGTATTTGACTATATTGATGATTCTGAAACTAAAGTGGAGAACCGGGTGGCTTTATGCAATAGTATTATCGGACATATTATTTATTGTGTTGAAAAGGGTGAATTTGGTTTTAAAAATAGTGAAGGTTTTACAGAGAAGTTAAAAGGTTTTTTTGTTCAACAAAAGGCGGAAGTACTGTTAGCGTTGATGGATAAAAGACAACAAAAGCTGATTGGCAAGGATAAGATTGTTAGGCCAGATACATCTATTGCCGAAAATTCGCTTTTTACTGGAGCGGTACATGAGCCGAGTATGATTTCTGAAATGAAGAAAGAAATAGCTAGCAGCGACAGAATTGACTTCCTTATTTCATTTATTAAATGGAGTGGGCTAAGGCTTATTATGAATGAACTTAAGGAGTTTGCAACTGGTGGCGGGAAGCTGAGAATTATTACTACATCTTATATGGGTGCTACTGATTTTAAGGCTGTAGAACAATTGGCAAAGCTTCCGAATACAGAGATAAAAATTTCTTATGATACTGAAAGAACCAGGCTCCATGCAAAGACCTATGTTTTTTGGAGAGATACGGGATTTAGCACCGTTTATATAGGTTCATCAAATATGTCAGAGTCTGCAATGACAAGTGGACTAGAATGGAATATAAAGCTTTCACAATATGATTCAAGTGACATTTTAGATAAGATTAAGGCGACGTTTGAAGCATATTGGAATAATGCTGAGTTTGTCAGTTTTAAGCCTGAACTTGACTCAGTCAGACTAAGGAAGGCGTTAAGATCAGAACGTGCGTATAGCCAGAGTGAAGCCTCTGGATATTTATTTGACTTTGATATAAAGCCGTACTACTTCCAGCAGGAGATTTTGGATAAATTAAAAGCAGAGAGGGAAGTACATGGATTATATAGAAATTTAGTTGTGGCTGCAACAGGTACCGGAAAAACTGTAATTGCTGCTTTTGACTACAAGAATTTTGTTAAAGAGAATCATGGAAAAGAAAACAGGTTGTTATTTGTTGCCCATAGAAAAGAAATTTTGGCTCAAAGTAGGGCATGCTTTAGGGGAATACTAAAGGATTTGAATTTTGGTTCAATGATGGTTGGAGGTATTAAGCCAGATAGCATTGATCACCTTTTTGTATCAATCCAATCCTTTAATTCTAAGGAACTCACGGAAAAAACTTCACCGGATTTTTACGATTTTATTGTTATTGATGAATTCCACCATGCTGCTGCACCATCGTATCATGAGCTCTTAGAGTATTACAAGCCAAAAATATTGCTTGGACTTACTGCTACGCCTGAAAGGGCAGACGGAAAAAGTATTTTTTCATATTTTGGCGGAAAGGTAGCGGCTGAAATCCGTTTGAACGAGGCGATTGAGAGAAAACTACTTAGCCCATTTCATTATTTTGGAGTGACTGATAGCAT
>JAAZCB010001363.1 GCA_012513545.1 Clostridiaceae bacterium | reverse complement strand
TTAGCTTTAGCTAAACGAGTTCACTTTATTTATAGAATTATATAATTTTTATATTGACAACAAAAATAAATAGTATTATAATGATAATAACAAACAGACAATAACAATACATTGCAATTACAGTAACTTATAGTAAACCAACAAATAGAATTTAGGGGGGCGTCTTTATGAAAAAATTAGTGAGAGATGACTTTATACAAAAGAGCGGTGAGACTCTAAGAGCAATATTAGAAACTATTGAGAAACAACCGGATTTGGATATCAGGGAGGTTGAGCCGGAAAAAACTGTTCTTGTTATTGTCGATATGATAAACGGCTTTGCCCGTGAGGGAGCACTTAAAAGCCCAAGAGTGGAAGCCTTAATACCACAGATATGTGAGCTGAGCAAATTATGTGATAAATATAATATTAAAAAGCTTGCTTTTGCAGACAGTCATACAAATAAGTCGCCTGAGTTTGATGCATATCCTGCTCATTGCCTGAACGGAACACCTGAAAGTGAAGTGGTGGACGAAATAAAGGATATCGGAGGGTATAAGCTTATTGAAAAGAATTCTACCAATGGTTTTATTGAGGAAGAATTTCAGAAATGGCTTGCAGAAAATCCAAAGATTAATACTTTTATTGTAGTAGGCGTTTGTACGGATATTTGTATCCAGCAGTTTGCCGTTACTTTGAAAACGTACTATAATATAAAGGATATGAAGTCAAGAGTCATTGTTCCTTTAGATGCGGTTGATACTTATGATCTTGGACAGCACAATGGGGATTTGATGAATGTTATGGCCATCTTCAGTATGATGGGAAATGGTGTTGAAGTAGTAATGGGGATTAGAGAATAGGAGGTCACGGATGTGAGAAAGATAAACTGGAATCAACAGGAGAAGCTTACATTGCTCACTGATTTTTACGAGCTTACAATGGCAAATGGCTATTTTGAGAACGGGTTAAAAGACACAATAGCGTACTTTGATATGTTTTTCAGAAAGGTTCCCGATGATGGCGGATTTGCCATAATGGCGGGGTTGGAACAGCTTGTGGAATACATTAACAACCTCAGGTTTGAGGACGATGACATCGAATTTTTAAGAGGAAAAGGGATTTTCAGCGAGAATTTTTTGAAATATCTTAAAGAGATCAAATTCAGTTGCGATATCTGGGCAATACCTGAGGGCACACCGATTTTTCCCAATGAGCCTATTATCACTGTGAGAGGGCCGGTCATCGAGGCACAGTTTATTGAAAGTATGATTTTGCTCACAATAAATCACCAATGTCTTATTGCTACAAAGGCCAACAGGATAGCCAGGGCAGCTAAGGGAAGGCCTGTGCTGGAATTCGGAACAAGACGGGCTCAAGGATATGACGGAGCTGTATTAGGAGCAAGGGCTGCATACATCGGAGGGTGTGTGGGTACGGCATGTACTATAGCTGACAAGGATTTTGGAGTGCCTGCTTCAGGAACAATGGCACACAGCTGGATTCAGCTTTTCCCTTCAGAGATTGAGGCATTCAGGGCGTATGCAAGAATTTATCCCGACAGCTGCACCCTTTTGGTAGATACCTATAATGTATTAAAATCCGGAATACCCAATGCCATCAAGGTATTTAACGAAGAGGTGGTTCCAAGGGGCTTCAGACCAAAGG
>JAAZCB010001362.1 GCA_012513545.1 Clostridiaceae bacterium | reverse complement strand
TCATCAAAAAAATAAAAAGTTAATAATTTAACTGTAATTTCATCGGAATTATGTAAACAGTTTCACTGAAATTTCATCATTTTTTCATTTTTTTTTCACACAGTAAATTGAGACTTTATTTATAATGAAGTTAGTGTTATTATATCGAGATAGAGAATTTCCACTTAAGGTTATGTAGAGTTTCAAAGGCATGATGATTTAAAGGATAGATATTTCAACAAGGCATTGTTCATGGAAAAAGCATTGAAACTGGATACTTTATAGGAATAAGGCACCGTTAAGCTTAAATTCAGTATATCAAATTGAGGGAGGAATATATATGAAAAAGCTTATGATTTTTGGTATTGTCCTTGCTTTACTGTCTAGTATTTTTACAGTTGCAGCCTTTGCAGTTAAGGAAGAACCCGCATTGGTTTATGGGGATGTTAACGGAGATGGAAAGTGTAATTCTACCGATTACAGTTTGGTGAAAAGATTCATTCTCAAGAGTATCGAAGTACTGCCATACCAGGACGGCATTGTGGCAGCGGATGTAAATGCGGACGGGAAAGTAAACAGCCTTGATTATTCATACATAAAGCGCAAAATATTGGGTTTAATTGAAAAATTCCCTGCGGAAGATAAGGTAGTAATACCTGGTGAAATTGATCAGGATGTTATACAGGCAAACAGCAAGTTCGCATTTGATATTTTCAAGCAGCTGAATATAGAGGATAAAGGTGAAAGTGTATTAATTTCTCCATTAAGTATTTCTACTTTATTGTCAATGGTTTACCAGGGCGCAGAAAACAATACAAAAGAACAGATGAGAAGTACTTTGGGGTATGAAGGCATTAATGACGAGAACATCAATGAAAGCTATAAAAGTCTTCTGGGTTATTTAAACCAGGTTGACGAAAAAGTCAAGTCAAACATAAACAACTCAATATGGCTTAATGAAAATATGCAAGGTGAATACATAATTCAACAGGACTTCATTTCTGTAAACGAGGACATGTTTAATGCGGATATTGAAAAGGCAAACTTTTCAGAACAAAGTGAAGTTGACAGATTAAACAATTGGATTTCCGAGTCTACAAACGGACTGATAAAGGGAATGATTAAGAAGGAAGATGTAGAAAAGGCTATAATGACCCTTGTTAATGCTATTTATTTTAAAGGAGACTGGGCTGAAAAATTTGATGTAGAAGGTTCTGCAAAAAAGAAATTCTATAACGAAGATGGCACTAGCTGCGATGTAATGATGATGAAAAAAACAGGAGGTATACTCTATAGAGAAGGAAATGATTACAAAGCTGTTAAACTACCGTATGGAGATAAAAAGACTGCTATGTATTGCATACTTCCAAAAGAAGGCACTATCAATGAATTTATTTCAGAAATGGACTCCATGAAATGGGAAGACATCAGGAAAAACATTTATAACAATAAAGTAATTCTTGAGTTGCCAAGGTTTAAAATGGAGTATGGAGTAAAAAGTCTGACAGAGAGCTTGAAAAAGCTTGGTATGACTGATGTCTTTAATGCTGATTCTGCTGATTTATCAGGTATGTGTGAACGCGATGTATACGTAAGTGAAGTTTTACATAAGGCGGTTATAGAAGTTAATGAAGAAGGCAGTGAAGCAACAGCTGCTACAGTTGCAAGTGTGGTACCTTCTGTTGGAATAGGTTCACCTGAACCTTATAAGGAATTTAAAGCAAACAGGCCTTTCGTATTTATTATTGCTGATGATGAATATGGAACAATAATGTTTATGGGTAAGGTTAGCGAAGTTGAGGAAATTAATTAAACAGAAATTGGATAATTTATTATAATAGGGGGATAATATGAAAAAAATTGTTTCAACATGTTTAGCGGTGACACTTATGCTTTCAAGTTCATTTGCTGCTACAGCTCCTGCGTATGAAGGCAGGCAGGAAAGGTATAAAAACGCGACAGAACATTATGTATTAAATGATACATTTAATGTATCCGGGTATGTCAAGGGAAAACTGACGAGTCCTTCAAAGGATGAACCTGAGAAAATCATAAGAGACTATTTTGGCAAACAAACAGCAAAATCAGATTTGATCATAATAAATAAAACTATTAATGATCAAAAGAAATCTGTAGTAAAAACCCAGCAGACTTATGAGGGAATCAAGGTAACAGGTACCGGGCAGTCATATATTATTGGTGAAGACGGGGTTATCGAAAATATATCGGGAATTAACATTCCGGATATTGAAGACAGGATAAAAGGCAGTATTGTATTATCTGAGGATGATGCCAGATCTATAGTTGAAAAAGATTTGGGTAAGAAGCTTTCAGAGGCAAGGAACTCTTATATTGAAAAAGTCATATTGCCTCAGACACAAGAGGCTGTCTATGCCTATAGCATAAAGGTGAGTTATTCGTATCCGGTGCTTGATGCCTGGGAATACCTGATTAATGCCGAAAACGGAAAAATAATAAAAAAGCAGAATGCATTATTATACCAGTCGGTTCCTGTTGAAGGAACTGGGGTTCTTGGGGACACAAAGAAAATGACAGGCCATTATGGTGAGATAAAAGGTTATAGAATTTCACCTGATACACCATATACGCTTGCGGATCTTTCAAAGTTACCACCTGAAGGGGCTGAGCAAAAGCCTATTAAAATTCTTACATACGAACTTGATAACAATAAAATCGGAACAATAGCATCAGACAATGACGGTTATTTTATTGAAGACCCTTCCAAATCTCCGGCTGTAGATGCTCATTATTTTGCCTCAAAGGTTTATGACTATTACAGAGACACCTTCGGTAGGTACAGCTTTGATAATGCAGGTTCAGATATTGTATCATATGTCCATGCCACGATTGGAGGAACCCCAAATAATGCATGTTGGGATCCAATTAACAAAGAAATGTCTTTTGGGGATGGAGATGGAGTGGAATACATAAGCTTTGCCTGTGAAGCGGATTCAATCGGGCATGAATTCACACATGGAGTTGTGATGAGCGAAGCTGATATTGAATACAATGGACAATTTGGCGCCATTAATGAAGCCTTTGCAGATTTGTTCGGAGAAGCTTTTGAAGCATATGTTTATGATCGGGAACCGGATTGGGCCAAGCTGGTTGAGGCCTATACTCCGAATATAGCTGGCGATGTCAAGATCGACCTTAAAAATCCAGGACTAACCAAAATTAAAAGTACAGGCAGATCATATCCTGATCATATGGAGGATTTATATATTGGAGAAATAGACTCAAACGGAGTACATATTAATGCTTCAATACTTACCAAGGCTTTTTCGCTTATGAGTGACGGTGGAGAATTTCACAACGTAAAGGTCCCGGCAATCGGACTCGACAAGCTGACAAAAATAATGTACAAAGTCATAACAGAATACCTTACAGCACAAACAACCTTTAATGAACTGGCAATTATCTCACAGGATGCAGCGGCTGAATTGTACACAAAGACTAGTAAAGAGTACGACTCAATAAGGGCAGGGTTCCAGGCAGTAGGAATCCTCTACAATACCTCTCAATGGAATATTTACAGTGAATCAGGGTTTAAATCTTCAGCAGGTACATCTGCAGCTATGATGGTCGGTGATAGGGCTTATGCATTAGGAGGACTGGATATTTATAGTCTTTCGTGTTTGGACGATGTCTGGGAATATAGTTTTCCAACCAACACCTGGGTTCAAAAGAGTCCTCTTCCAAAAAAGAGGGGCTTCTTCAATGCAACTTCCGCAAATGGAAAGGGATATGCATTATTCGGGTATGAAGATTTCTTGAATCAGAGCGGACACTATACTACTGTAGATGAATATGACCCATTAACAGATAAGTGGACCACTGTGGCAGAATTGCCTAAAAAGCAGGTAATAGCTTATGGTTCATATAACGAAGGAAGTGTTATCACTAGTCCTGTTACAAAGAGAGACAGCTGGCTTTATGTAAAAACAGGACAGCTTGCACCTGGTGCTTCAATAGAAGTTAGACTTCAAAAGAGTGAAGACAATGTTAACTTTACGGATGAAAGAGTCTGGAATTCAATTACGTCATCATCAACAACCACAGAACTTGTATATGGTGTTAGCAAAGAGGGAAACTCATTTTACAGGTTGGTTGCGAGTGTCAGAGGAGGGACTTGTACTTTTGGGATTGACGCTCCTTACATCAGAACAGGTAGTTCGCTTGTAT
>JAAZCB010001361.1 GCA_012513545.1 Clostridiaceae bacterium | reverse complement strand
GTCTCTTATTACTTCAATGTCTTTATAATCAATATAGCCATACTTGTTAAGTGTTTTTAAAACAGAAGCCGAAACACCTGCAAACCTGGCAATGTCAGTTACCCCTAGAAACTCGTTATCTATAAGCATCTCCAGTATTCTAATCTGACCAATATTTTTGATTCTGTTGTTTTCAATATCTTCAATAACTTCCTCTGCAGGCCTTACAAGGTATACAGCTTTTATGCTTTTCTTTTTTACACGTGATTCAAATTGTTCAACAACCTGGATAATTCCTCCTTTTTCAAGCTCAGTTAAGTACTTTGAAATGTTTTTTACATCAACCTCAGCTTTAAGCTCATCAAATAAAAGCTCTCCGCCAGATTCAAAGAGCTTTAAAATAATTTTCGCCTTATTTCCTTTTTGGGTGCTGTCAGTCTTTAAAAGCTTTATAGCTTTGTAGCCTACCACCCCAATTCCGGGGGGCAGCATACACCTGATTACGTCGGAGTATGTACAGATATAGCGGTGTTTCATCCAATAAACCAATTTGAGCATTTCGGGGCTTAATACAGATTTACTGTCAATCACTGTACTTATTTCTTTCAACCCTTCGGTTGCTTCATCAAGGAACACTTTCGTCACATAACCCTCTACGAGCCTGTTGGACTTTCCAAAAGGAACGATAACCCTGATTCCCTGCTCTACTTTTCCAACAAAATCATCGGGTATGATATAGCTATATTCTTTATCAAACTTTCTTATTGAGTTGCTTATAACTACAGAAGAAATATTTTTCAATATTATTAACCCCTATAAATGTTAACAGCGCATATGCGCTGTCAATTTAGACTTAATGAATAAGCTTTTAGAGTAAAAAGCTGCGGGACTTCGAGTCCCTTGCTTTTTGCCTGATTTCCCGGCCCTTAATATTGCAATAATTTAATAATACTCTTTAACAAACCCCGGCATGGAATCCGGATCACCCTCAAGGGAAAGATAAAAGTCAACATTAAACTTGGATGTAAGCTTCACCATTCCATCGAAAAGATCTTTTAAAGCTTCAGGTTCCCTGTCTATCATTCTGGACAAATCATCCACAAAAATCCCACTAATATCGTAGTTTTCAGAAATAATACCGCAGATGAAACCGAGAAATGTACACACATCGCTTATTTTAACAGGAAATTCAGATAAATTGATAAATCTGATCTTGTGATTCAACTCATACATTAACTGGCTGGATCCATCAATAAAAACCACGTCCCCATTGCTTGAAGAGGCAAGATTGTTTGCAGCTTCTACAAGCTTTCTGGTTTTCCCGACACCTTTTTTCCCGCATATCACTTTTATCATCCAGATCTCCCCTTCTTCCTATAGACTCTATATTTAATACGATAATATAAATCACCAATGTTTTCAAGCAAAAATAAAAATATTGCCGGGTACATTCAATAAATGTGAAGAAAAGTATGCAACCAATATTGCCTCAAATTATAACCTTAACCCGATAATAAGCTCTGCAAGAATATTTTTATACCTGTTATCAGGGAGCCCCTTTAACATATCAAGTCCCTTTTCTATATATTTATCAGCCAGCTTTTCTGCCTCTTCAATCCCGTCTGAGTCTATTATGCGTCTTATCATTTCATCAAGCTCACTCTTTGATGCCTTACCCTTTTTATTTAAAAATTCAATCAAATCTCTCTTTATATCCTGATTCTTACGAAGTGCATAAATAACCGGCAGGGTAATAATACCCTCCATGATATCATTTCCGTAAGGCTTGTCCGAACCTGTTACGGGATTAATAAAATTTTCTATATCATCCTTTATCTGAAATGCTGTTCCATAGAAATATCCAAATCTGGCAAGACACTTTGCTATATCGTGAGAGCATTTGGCAGTATCTGCCCCTAGTGCGCAGGAAGCACTGAAAAGTACAGCAGTTTTCCTGCCTATCCTTTTTATATACGAATAAACTGAAGAATTGATATTATACTTATTCTGATACTGGTCAACCTCTCCCTCGCATATTGTCCTGATACCCTTTGCCACAATATTCAACCTGTTTAATGACAAATTACCCGAAAGCATTAAAACAGCCTTTGTAAATAAAT